>JANMME010000273.1:0-2815 GCA_031373015.1 Saprospiraceae bacterium | reverse complement strand
CGTAGCTGAAGATGCTTGCGGGACCGAGGGGATAGGAGCAGGGTTGCCAGCCGCATTGTTTTCAGCTGCTGTAGCCTTGGATTTAGGGGGAGTGGGGGCGGGGGCTGTGGTTTCTGGCAAATCTTCCTTTTTTTCTTCGCTTGATGGCATTTGGTCGGTACTGATTTCAGCTGCAGGTTGTGCCTCGCCCGATTTTTTTTCGGCTTGGTTACTGCCACAGGCTGTTGCAAACAGGAGTATCAAAAAAGCAAAAATGCGCATGATTCAGTTCAATTTTTGGCAAAATTACTTTTTGCGCCCAACTCCTGTCAACGAAAGCGCGGCATTTGCATTTATTTTGTCTTGAAACTTGTTTGGATGAGGCACGGATGACACAGTTCGTCTCATCGGCGTCATCCATGTTGTACGTTCCATCTGTCAAGCATTCAAACCGGTTTTTAGTTGCCTGTTTTTTTAGAGATCAAAAAAACGTTTGATTTTCAGAATCCTCGTATTTTTGCAGCACCAACGGCGGAAATAGCTCAGTTGGTAGAGCATTAGCTTCCCAAGCTGAGGGTCGCGAGTTCGAGTCTCGTTTTCCGCTCTGATTATCAAGGAGTTACGAACTAAGGTTTGTAACTCTTTTTTTATTTGCAAGCAGAAGGCGAGCGTGAAACGATGCTTTTCTTGTTTATACAGGCAAAATCTTGTAATATTGTGCCTGAATAAAAGTAACCGCACATGACAATCGAAGTGCTAAAAGCAGAGACAACCAGGCTTACACGGCTCGAACGGTTGGAATTCCTTCAATTCTTGGCAGGGCTTCTTGCTTCTGAAGAAGGTATAGAGCCTTTGTCTGAAGTACAGCGAAGAACCCTGCTCCGCCGCCGCGATGATCTTAGGAGTGGTAATGTGACCGCTGTATCCGCCAAAAATGTGAAAGCCAAACTCGTAAAAAAGTATGGCTTACAAGCTTGAATTCCACCCAGAAGCAGAAGCGGAGTTGGACGGGGCTCTATCTTGGTATCAGCAGGAAAGCCCAGGACTGGAACAGGATTTTTTTGACGAATACCTTATCCTGGAAAACCGCATAGAGAAAAACCCGCGCGAGTTCCCGATCGTACTAGAAGACATCAGGCGGGCAAACTTCCACCGGGATTAGTCCAGATTCTCTCGAAGAGTGAAAATATAGCGCTGATAGGGAGCGGGGCTGGATATTTAAATGTTGTGCCGACATACCTAATATGTTTCAAATTTACTTTTGAAACTGAGGTACATCTTCCCCTTTGATGTCCCAAAAATAGGCACAACGAGATTGTTTTCAAAAGTCATAAAATTGTATTTGTTGAATAATTTTATGACAGCAGCAACATAAGTACATAAAATTTAAAGCGTATATTCATTGAATATTAATTAATTAGTTAGAAGATTAAGACTAAATTGGCAACCCCAATGTTTATTTTAAAAATGCTTTCTGTTCTGTTACTGGATCTATTATAAATTAAAATTCTGATTTTCGCGCATATTTGCCCTATGTACCAAATAAAATTTTAAGCAACCTGCTAATTGTTATGTCCGTTTTTTGTTGAAAGTTTAGCATGAAAAAAAGTTGGTTTTGGGTTGAAAAAAAATTCTCTTGATATGATCTGCCCCTTTTGGTTTTGAACCTTTTATAATCTACTATCGCACTAAACCTCGAAACTTCCTTTCCGTTTTTCTCAAGCCTTCCTAAAATGCCTCAGTTTTTAGCTTGGCATGCGCCGCAAAAACCGCGACCATTTCATGCACCAAGAGGCCATCGACAAACGGATGGGTTCGCTTTGGGTGTTGCCTCCGCCGGGGCTTTACTGCTCTGTCTGCGCTATTCTGCCTCACATGGTCTTCCCCCGCCGCGTTTGGTCTTGTGACCAAATGCCACTCCCGCGAGTAACCAAGCCAGTGTGCCACTCCTGCCACCAACCGTAACCTTCCCCAAAAACACCCTGCGTTTCCACAACAAAGCCACCACCTTAGCAATAACAATCAAAACTATTTGTTTTTAATTTCCGCAAATGAAAAACATTAAGTTTATTTGCGCTCGCCTTTTTATCCGCCTTCCCCTTTTGGTCGGTGGAATCCCCGCCATTATCATTTCAGCACAATCGTAAACCCGCGTCGGTCATGTACCTCAACGCACATACCTTTTTTAGCCTCCGATACGGGACGTTTTCGCCAAAGCAATTGGTGGAAGCCGCTTCGATGTGTCCGGTAAAAACCCTCGTGCTGACAGACATCAACAACACGTCTGCGGCGCTTGATTTTGTGCGGGCTTGTAAAGACAAAGGAATAAAGCCCGTGCTGGGCATTGAGTTCCGCGACGAACAGCACCGCTTTCTGCCCCGCGTGGTGTTCCCTGTTCAACTCCATCACCATTAGCCAATAACTGATGCCCCCGCCGCGCCTGGGTCTTTTGACCCAGCGCCGCTTCGGTGGACGCCCAGGCCCACCAGCGGTCAATATTTATAGGGCAAGGAAATTGAAAGTAAGTCGGGGAACTTCAGGATAAAAAAAAGGCATTCTAGTCCTTTTTCTTAGATGCTCACCGAAGTGGCGCTGGGTCAAAAGACCCAGGCGCGGCGGCTGAGATTCGTGCTGAAGCAAAAAACTGGAACACAAGGCAGGGCCGAACATCACGATCTTTTTTTATATGCCAAAATCGGGCTCAAAATCTGCCCGGACTATTGTTTAAGGATTTCATCTACTTTTGACTTCATGGCGTATCTTACTGAAATCCTTTTTCTGCCCCGCGTGGTGTTCCCTGTTCAACTCCATCACCATTAGCCAATAACTGATGCCC
>JANMME010000211.1:0-3845 GCA_031373015.1 Saprospiraceae bacterium | reverse complement strand
CTGCTGAACTGGGTGCTTGCCCCGAAAGCTTCGACGGCCCAACCGCAGCGTTCGACCTGAGCAAAGCAAATGCAAAAGTGACTGGCAACATGACTGGCCTTGCTGTGACCTACTATGCATCTCAAACGGATGCAGAACTCGGTACGAACCCGCTTGCAAACGCCTACACTTCGGCGGCCAAGCAGATCTGGGCTCGCGTTGAAAACATCGCAGGTTGCTATGATGTAGATGCGCTGCAACTCAAGGTGTTTGGCAGCCCGGGTCTGGTACTCACGGCACAGGACAACACCTGCTCCGGCGCAGCCCAGGGTGCAGTGACGGCAACCGTGTTCGACGGCCCAGCGGATTACAGCTTCCAGTGGTCGAACGGCACTGTTCAAGGTCCGCTGGCGACGGTTTCAACCTCGCTCAACAGCCTGAACGCCGGTAACTACGCGGTGACCCTCTCGGATGGCAATGGTTGCACGGCGACGGCATCTACAGCAGTCATTGATGCCACGGTATTCAATGTCATACCGATCCCTGACTATGTAGTAGAGGCTGGAAGCGCAGTAGGCCCGATTGTGTTGCAGACCAGTATTTGGGGTGCAAACTTCAACTGGACGGGTGGCTCAGAAGTGGGCATGCCGAACGGCAGTACGACCGCCTTGATGCCGATTATCCCAGTCTTTAACGCACTGAATAATTCGGTCACCGTCACGGTAACGGCAACCATGGGTGGTTGTGTGAGCACAGAGCAGTTCAACGTAACAGCAGCTGACCATATAGCACCAGCAGCAGTTTGCCAGAACATCACGGTTGCATTGGGTCAGAGCGGCATAGTAAACATCACGCCAATACAGATTGATGGTGGTTCGACGGACAGCTATGCGGCAACGAACACGTTGACGCTGACAGCTTCAAGCACCGTCTTCAATTTCTCGAACCTCGGCGCGAACAATGTGACGCTGACGGTGACAGACCCAAGTGGCAACTCTGCAACTTGTGTGGCCATTGTAACGGTGGTGACGGATCAGGCCTTTGCGCCAACGGCAGCATTCTCGGATGCCCAAGCTCAGGCATGTATGGCACCGTTCGAGGTGAGTTTCTTTGATCAGTCGGTGGGAGAACCAACCGCATGGTCATGGTCGTTCCCCGGTGGTACACCATCCGCTTCGACCGCGAAGAACCCATTGGTGGTATATCAGACGGTGGGTTACCATGAGGTTACGCTCGTTGTGACGAACGCTTACGGCTCTGATGGCCTGACGAAGGAATGCCAAACAATTTACATTGGTATGCCGGATGTGGACTTTGATTTCGATGTTGACCAGCAAACGGTTACGTTTAACAACTTCTCGCAGAACGCTAATTATTATGTTTGGCACTTCGGCGATGGCAATACCAGCACCGAAAAAGACCCGGTACATACTTATGCATTGCCTGGCACCTATATGGTAGAATTGACGGCTGACAACAACTGTGCAGCGATCATTCTCCAGCAGGCAGTAACCGTGAACGGCAATGCAAGCGAAACGCACGAAGACAACTGGCTACAGTCCTTCCGCCTCTTCCCGAACCCGAACGTCGGTACGTTCACGGTTGAGATGCTCGGACAAGCACGTGGAGACGGTGAAATAGACTTCATCCTCTACGACGCCCTCGGCCAGGTGATGGCGCTTGAGCAAGCAGATTTCCACACAGGCAATCTGGTTCAAGTGTTTGAATACGGCGAACTGCCAGCAGGACTTTACACACTGGCCATCCAGAATGGCAAAGAAGTGAAGTTTGCAAAGGTAGTGATACAACGATAAGCGTACCCCGGAACGCTGTTCCGGGCAGATGAAATGAGTAAAAGTGATGGCCTAACTTCAAGTTAGGTCATCACTAACCGATGGAATACAATCGAGCCGTCCTGAGCAATCGGGGCGGCTTTTTTCTTGTCTGTACCGGCGGCTTTAGCCGCAGGGAGTATTTTGATATCCATATTTCAGAGGCATACGACGGTATTTTGGGCGACCACAAGGGTCGCCCAAACCGACTCCGATCTAACGTTGGTGCCGAGTGGATTAAAGAAGCCTTTTTGTCTGCTGAAGTTTTTGCGTATTCAGAAGGGGGGCAAAGCTTGGCTACCCCGTTTGGCAAGAATAGGTCAATTATAGACAAACCCGCATATATTGTACCTGAGTAGTCTTGCCACTAGCCGGTGTTTATCTGTCACAGCACCTAATTTTGTCACACACATTTATCCACAATTTACCCATGAAAAAATTGCCATTTATCTTCCTGCTCTTACTTTGTGCCAGCCTCCTTTCCGCACAAAAATCCTTCAACCACGGGTTTGAAAAATTCGACCCGGCCACGGGAAAGATCGCCGATTGGGGGGGAGGCGTTGGGCGCGGATCTACGAGTAGTTATTTGTTCGAGATTGACTCCTCAACCGCAGTTGGAGGCCGATATAGTGCACGGCTTGCCTCGCCAAAGGAAGGAGGAGAATTTGGCGCATTTTCCCTGAGTTTTCCCGCTGATTTTGAAGGGAAAACCATCACCTTAAAAGGCTTCATAAAAACTGAAAACGTATCCCAAGAAGGCTGGTCCGGCCTGTGGATGCGACTCGACGGAGGATCGGGCATGGTCGGATTTGACAACATGCAACAAGGCGGCGTAAAGGGCAGCAACGATTGGAAACAATATACGATTGACCTGGACTATAGCAAAGAGGCAGAAACCATTTTCGTGGGAGGTCTTCTCGTCGGCTCAGGTACGGCCTGGTATGATGATATTGAGGTTTTGGTAGACGGGAAACCGCTTTTGGAAGCACCGGCCCGCATCGTCAAAAAGTATCCTGCAGAAATGGACACCGTTTTTAACGCTGGCAGCAAGGTAAGCCTGGGCGAATGGAACGAAAAGCGCGTTGAAGACCTCGTGCTATTGGGCAAAATATGGGGTTTCCTCAAGTACCACCACCCCAAAGTGGCTTCTGGCGACCTTAATTGGGATTATGAACTGTTCCGTTTTTTGCAACGCTACCCAGCGGGTTTGAAAGCCCGGCAACGTGATCAGTTATTGGATGAATGGATCGAGTCCCTGGGGGCATTGCCCGAATGCCCGGCCTGTTCCCAAAAGATCAAAGGCGCAATACAACTCAGTGCTGACTTGAAATGGTTGGAGGATACTAAACTGAGCGCAGCCTTGCGCAAGCAATTGAAAGCCGTCTATGAGCACCGCAATCAGGCGAATCATTTCTATATTGCCCATGATGCCAATATAGGCAACCCAAAGTTTTTGCACGAAAATGCATACCCCCAGTTCAAGTATCCCGATGAGGGCTACCGACTGCTCAACGTATATCGTTTTTGGAACATCATTCAATATTTTTTCCCCTATCGGGATGTGATCGGAGAAAACTGGACAGGCGTGATGCGCGAATTCATCCCCAGAATGGCAAAAACGACCGATGCCTTGGACTACAAACTTTGTACCCGCGAACTCATTGGGCGCGTACACGACACGCACGCAAACCTTTGGATTCAGGACGAGGAATTGCGCACTTATTTCGGCAATCTTCGGCCGGCAGTGCAAGTAAAATTTGTTGAAAATCAGGCGGTTGTAACAGGTTATTACCATGCTGAACAAGGGCCAAAAACGGGCTTGCTTCCGGGCGATGTAATTACCGCCGTTGAAGGCGTGCCGGTAGAGGAAATCGTGAAAAAGAAATTGCCCTTGTATCCGGCCTCGAATTTGCCCACCCAAATGCGCGATATCGCCAAAGATCTCTTGCGCACCAATGCCAGCACTTTGCACTTAAAAGTACGGCGCGACAATGCCGTCACAGACTTTGAAGTAGCCTGTTTTGATGCGGTCAA
>JANMME010000004.1:0-2050 GCA_031373015.1 Saprospiraceae bacterium | reverse complement strand
TATGCTATTCCCGTGCCGGGGATTGATGCGGATTTGGAGGAGAAGCTGCGGGATGCGTTGATGCCTGATGCGGGGTGTTATGAAATTGAGTTCTAAATTCCCGAATATGAAACGAATCATCGTCGCCATTGACGGCCTTTCTTCTTGTGGCAAAAGCACGCTGGCCAAAGCCCTCGCCAAATCGCTCCATTACGCCTACCTCGACTCCGGGGCGATGTACCGCGCTGTGACGCTCTATTTCTTGGAGAACAACATTGACTACGAAAACCCGGAGGCCGTCGCCGAGGCCTTGAAAGACATCGAGATACGCTTTGAGCGGATCAATGGGCAAAACCGCACCTTTCTCAACGGGCGCGATGTGGAGCACGAGATCCGGGAAATGATGGTGAACGACCACGTCAGCCCTGTTTCCGCCATTTCTGCCGTGCGCCGGGCCATGGTAGCCCAACAACAGGCCATGGGGAAACGCCGCGACATTGTGGCTGACGGGCGTGACATCGGTACGGTGGTATTCCCCGACGCCGAACTAAAGATCTTCCTCACCGCAGATGCCGATGTGCGCACGAGCCGCAGGCATCTCGAACTGGCTTCCAAAGGGATTGATGCTGATTGGGAGGACGTGCAGCGCAACCTGCTCGAACGCGACCGCATTGATTCCGGTAGAGCCGACAGCCCGCTCCGCAAAGCCGACGATGCCGTGGTCATTGACAACACGCTACTTTCTGAAGAACAACAGTTGGAGAAGGCCTTGGCGCTGGCTAAGGGACGGATGTGAGGAGCAAAATTTTATTTTATAAAATCTAAAGTGACCAGCAAAATGATGATCAGAATCCCAATCAAGGATGTAACAAACAGGTAGTCGGCAATGGTTTCAAGCCGCCGCTCTCTTTCGGCGCTTTTTGTTCTAATAGACACAAAGGAGAAAATACAAGAGGCGCTCAACAGTATTGCGATCACCGACGTAAACTCATCAATAAGATGTGTTTCTGTTTGGTTCGCGATGTGCAGCGACGTGATTACGAAAAGGCAAAACCCTAAAAGATTGGCTGCTGAGTTAAGGATGTGTTGAGAAGTGTTGTTGGCCATTAATTTGTCTGTTTGTTCGAAGGATATCGCTTGGGCAAAAGTAAACCCGTGCTGATAACTAATTCCCTGTTCCTTGTAATTCCTCACCCTTATCATACATCCCCGCCGCCGCCCTCAACGCTCCCGATATCCGCTTCACCAGCAATCTCGGACTCAGCACCTTCAGCCCCGGCCCAAACCCCAATATCTCCCGCTCCAATTCAAAATTGGGCACCACCTCAATTTGCAGGATGGCCTTGTCTTCTTCCTCCTTCAGTACGATTTGAGTAGGGTGGAGTGGCTTCGTCAAAATATAGGGCTTCATCTTTGGGCTAACTTCCAAAATTACCTTGACCGCACGCTCATTTTCAGTTTTGGTCACCCCAATTACATTGTCGAAATAATGGTCAAAATCCACGCTAGGATGCGTTACGAATGGCTCCCGGGGCAGTTCCTGTACGCCTTCGATGCGGTCGAGCGCCAGGGTGAGCAGGTGGTCTTTTCCCTTGAGTTTGGTGATCAAAAACCATCGGTTTCGGTATTCTTTGAGCAAATATGGATAATAAATGCCCAATTTGGAATCTCTTGCCTTGAATGAACGGTACTCGATCTGTAAAGCTTTGTGCGCAGCGATGGCCTTATACAGCGGGTCAATCCAGTCCAGGCCCTTGAGCAGCGCATTGGATTCAAATTGAATGATGTTGTGGCCCTCCGTGCGGTTGCGGTGCAGGTTGTTTTCGAGCTTGGCGATCATCTCGCTCATTTCTCCAAAGTGGTTGAAACCATTGAGGTGCTTCAATATCCCCACCACTTCGTTCATTTTTTGAACATCCGCAGCCGTCAGTTTGGATTGGGTGATGCTGAATTTCGGGTCTTCGTAGGTGTAGAATTTTTTCTCCGTGACGATGATGGGCGCACTGTACAGTTTGCTGCTGCGCATGGTCTGCAAATCCAATTGAAGGGTGCGCTTGCTCACGCCATCGAG
>JANMME010001106.1:0-22639 GCA_031373015.1 Saprospiraceae bacterium | reverse complement strand
AAATTTTTCCTTTCTCTGCGTTGTTCGTCGGTTAAAATGTCCCGCATTGCGCCCTCCTCCAGCCTTGACAAAGTAAAAATTTGTCACCCCAATTCATGCGTTATTTACTGGACGCGGCACTAGTGTAAGATTGAGCCTATTTTGTAAGATCAAGAATGTGAGGCGCAATCGGGTTTTACCGCACCTTATCTTCTGCGCCTATAAATTTCGATGCAACAGCAACAGAGCGTTCAGCCGAGGCGGCGGCTTTCGAGAGAGTTGCAATATGTTTTTCCGAGCTGCTAACGAGGGCTTCTGCTGAGCTGACATGCATTTCGGCAGCACTTATGAAATTTTCGGCAGAAGCAGCGAGGGTTGTCGCATCTTCTGCACCGCTCACAAACATTTCAGCGGCTGAAACAAGATGGTTCACGCTTTCGATGTGGGCTTCAACGGAACTGTTAACTTTTGTCATGGCTAAAAGATTGAAAAGGTGAATATATTGATCCACGAAATAACAGAGAAATTTCGTAAGGCAAATATAATATTACTGGCAAAGGTGATAAATAAAATATAACCCTGGTAGGGTATTTATACCTGTTTTTTAATTTAGGTGAAAATACCTGCGTGGCAAATGGCGAGGCTAATCGCCCTGAATTCGGACTAGATAGTTCGATAAAAGACTGATAATTGTATATTCGCCCCCATGTTTACTATCGTAGAAATTAGAAACGGTAGGCTTGGTTTGTAGGCTATTACTAATATCTTTGCCTTTAAAGTCTTCTTTTGGGCAATCGAAAACCGCCTGCGAGCTCGCCGAAGGTGCTTCGTTTCTACAAACCAAAAGGCAAAATCATGACCAAAACAAAACGGTTGGTTACCCATCGCGTAAGCACTGTCGAAGAAATATGTGTAAAATTTGATGAACAAGGGGAAACCTACGAAGAGCAGCATGGAAAAGCGGAACGATTGCTTTCATATCGCTTGGGTTTGTTTAAGCAGATGGCCGGATTTTTAAAGACCGACCATGTGCTCGACATCGGTTGTGGCAACGGCCACCATTTACGTGGGCTTTGCGATCAATTTGCTTGGGGAACTGGCATCGATTTTTCGCCGGTGATGATCGACGTCGCAAAAGAAAGAAGCCAAGGCCGAAACCTCAGATTCCAACAAGATGATGCCTTAAAGTTGATTAGCGTCGCTGACGAAACGATTGATGTCGTGATCTGTTCAGGTGCACTTGAACACATGACCGATCAGCGTGCGGTATTCGATCAGATCCACCGCGTTTTGAAAAGGAATGGCAGGTTCGCCATCCTCACCCTCAATGGCGGGTATTTATGGTACAAGAATATCGCCCCGCGCCTGAAGATCGATACGAAACACTACTCCACAGACAATCTTTTTTCGGAAATAGAGCTGGCGCAACTGCTCGCTGAGCTGGGCTTCACCTCGATTCAAATAAAGCCCTGGACATTCATCGCAAAAGGTGATATGCCGAAATGGGTGGCGGTGTTTTTGACCATCATGGATCAGGTAAGCAGATTGTTTCGCTTAACAAATTGGAGAGGAGGACTTCAAGTATATGGAAAAAAACGACAAACCTAAGTCCAACGGCATGCCTTTCGTTGAACAAGGAGCGTACAGCTTGCTTCGTCAAGTCGAAGCTAGATTGCCCACTAAGTGGGGCAATTTCAAGATGGTTGCGTTTTCAAATGGCGACAACGATTTGATGCCGCATCTTGCGATCGTTCATGAAGGTTTTGACCCTTCACAAACGGTATACTTGCGCATTCATTCGGAGTGTATCACGGGTGACCTTTTTGGATCGACGCGCTGTGACTGCGGTGATCAATTGGAAGCTGCCCTCCAAAAAGTTGCTGAAAAAGCGGGCGTGATCCTTTATTTGCGGCAGGAAGGAAGAGGGATCGGACTCGTAAATAAGCTCAAGGCGTACAATCTGCAAGATTCAGGACTTAATACGGCCGAAGCCAATTCCCATCTTGGTTTGGAGGTTGATGCACGACAATATGACATTGCAATTGCGATGATGATGAATTTTGGAATCAAATCCATTCACCTGATTACCAACAATCCATCAAAAATCGAAGCGATCGAAAACTCGACAATAGAAGTCGTTAGCCGTGTACCCCTGGTCACCGTTTCAAACAGTGAAAACCGGGATTACCTACGCACTAAAGAATTGTTGATGGGACATTTATTTGACTATAGCAAGTCTGGGAAATGATTTGATACCAATTGCTTGAAACTTGAAAGTCGGATTATGGAACAACTTTGGAACACATTGCTTAAGCTAAAAGAACGGGTATCGGAACATCCCGAAAGCCTGGAATTTTGCTGTTTCAACCCATTGGACGGCAATTCAATTCTGATTGATGTCTATCCGGCAGAGGTGCTATTGGGGCATTTTGTATTCGTAGGACTGAACCATCATCCCCCCACAAGCCAATTGGGCGCTTCTTTCCGGATGACAAGCCTATCGAAACTGGATTGCAACACCAACCAGATTTTGTCTGAGAATGAAATACACTTTCTGAAAGTGTATCTGCCCTATTGCTTTCTTTCCCCAAGGGCGAATCTAGAGCGACGCGCCATCGCGGTAGCACACTTCGCACAGACCCTTGATGGGAAGATCGCAACGCAAACGGGCGATTCCCGATGGATCGGCAATGAGGAGAACCTTGTGCATGCCCATCGTATGCGGGCATTGTGCGACGGCATCATGGTAGGAAAGAAAACGTTGGAAAACGATTTTCCGCGATTGACGGTAAGGAAGGTGGAAGGCGGTAATCCCAGGCGCGTGGTCTTGGGATCGCCTCAAAGCAATTATGACTGCCTTTTCGATAGCAGCCCGGATCCCGTGATCGTGATCGGAAAAGAAGCAAGCCAACAGAACGGAAAGATCATTTACCACCATTTGGAGTCAGAAAACGGCCACATTGTCAGCCAGCGTATTTTGGAATGCTTGTATCAACAAGGCATAAAAACCGTTTACATAGAGGGCGGAGCGATTACAACGTCCAATTTTTTGCGAGACAAAACGCTTGATGTCATCCAATTGCACATTTCCCCCTTCCTCTTTGGATCGGGAAAAACGGGGATAGTCTTGCCCAATATTCAGCATGTAAAGGAGGGGGTCGCCTTCCAAACCTTCTGTTTTCATACCATTGGGGACACGGTCATGTTTGTAGGAGAACCAATAAAAAAATGAACATGGCAAGGGCATTATGGCATGTTTCCCCACAGGGATCGGAAATCAAGGAGGAATCGGAATCGGGCCTCTTCACAGGCGCCATCATGGTCAAAAGCCTGTTTTCCTTGGTGAGTACGGGCACCGAGCGCTGCGTCGCACGCGGGGAATGCCCGACCTCGCTCCGCGACTCGATGAAGGTGCCGTATATGGGAGGAGACTTTGGGTTTCCCCTCAAATATGGTTATTCGCTTGTCGGTGAGGTGGTTTCCCCGGGGCATCCAAGCAACGGGAAGCATGTACATGTAATGCATCCGCACCAGGATTTTTGTTTTGTGCGTACAAATGATATATTTCTGATACCAGAGGGCATTCCACTACAACGCGCGACTTTGGCAAGCAATCTCGAAACGGCCCTCAATGCCATTTGGGATGCCCATGTGAGCATCGGAGACAAAGTGCTGTTAGTGGGCTTTGGAATGATCGGGGCGTTGGTGGCAAGATTGCTCTCCATGCTTCCTGCCATGCAATTCCATATCATAGAAACGGACGCCCGTCGCGTCGAAGAAGCCATCAAAATGGGCTTTTCTGCAAGCCAAGAAGCCCAAGAGCGCGCTGATTTCGACATCGCCTTTCATACAAGCGCATCCGAAGCGGGCCTGCAGACTTGCATCGAGCTCGTAGGGAAGGAAGGAAAAGTGATCGAACTCAGTTGGTATGGAAACAAGATGGTAAATATCAGTCTGGGGAGTAGCTTTCATGTGCAGCGAAAGCAAATAATCAGCTCCCAAGTTTCGACTCTTCCCGCTTGCAAACGTGTTCGCTGGGATTACCGACGACGCAAAGAGGTCGTCTTTGATCTACTCAAGAATTCACTTTTTGACCAACACATTTCCCACGTCATTGAATTTGAGGAATCTCCCGATTTTTTCGAGATTCTCAGAAATACGATGCCCGATGGCCTAGGTTATGCAATACGTTACTAAAAATTGTCCACTCACCATTAGAAAGAGAACATGTATACCGTAAGAATTAGAGAACACATCATGATCGCCCACTCTTTGGCGGGCGAAGTATTTGGCCCTGCACAAAAGATGCACGGTGCTACCTACGTCACCGATGCCGAATTTCAGTCTCCGACCCTCGATGCAAACAATATTGTGATTGATATCGGCTTGGCCATGCAAATTTTGAAAGATGTATTGGCTCCGCTCAATTATCAGAACTTGGATGAGTTGGCCGTCTTCAAAGGAAAGGTCACCACGACGGAATTTCTTGCCAAATTCATCCATGAGCAAATCGCAAAAGCCGTGAAGGGTGTATTTTCTGGAAAACTGAAAGTCACCTTGGGAGAGTCGCACGTTGCTTGGGCTTCTTACGAAGGTGATGTATGATTGGATTTCCTCCGCTATGCTTTGTCGTTCCTCCAACCGATTCATTTGTTTCGGGAGGGAACCTGTACAATCGGCATTTAGTTGCAGCCCTGAAGGACAAAGGCTTAGCGGTGGAGGTAGTTGATTGGAAGGAATTTGAGATTAAAATCGAATCCGAAAAATCAACCGATTCGCTATTTTTCTTTGACTCCTTGTACTTGGAGCATCTTCCGCTAGCTCATAAGACGTTGAGAAATAGCTTTATGATCGTCCACTACCTCAATAGCCTGTCGCTATCCGAACAAAGCGGCGCCGATTTTTTTGAAACAAGGGAGCGCCCTGTTTTGCAAAGCTTGAACGGCTTTGTTTTGACAAGCCAATTCACATCTACTTACCTTTCAAGAAGAGGGTTTACGCATAAAGCCCACTTCGTGGTTCCGCCGGCACTCTGCTTTTCCCCAACCCCAAGAAGGAAAAAAATGTCCAAACTACAGGTGCTTCTCGTGGCAAATCTTGTGCCTGGAAAAGGCATTCTGGAGTTTCTTGAGTCTTTGGCAACAAGCACGATCGATTCGGAATGCTGTACAGTTCGAGTTGTAGGTGCGGAAATTAGAGAGCTTGAATATGCGCAACAATGCCGTCGATTGCTTCAATCCAACGCGCGGCTATCGACATTCGTCTTCTTTGAAGGTCTATGCGATCAAAAACAACTGCAACGACAGTATCAGAAAGCCGATTTATTTGTTTCTGCCTCCTTGATGGAAACATACGGCATGGCACTGCAAGAAGCCGTTGCGCATCGGTTGCCGATCTTGGCTTTAGATAGAGGAAATGTATCGGCCCATGTTCAGGAAGGTAAAAACGGGCACCTCTTTACCGCCATCAGCGACCTCGTATCGAAACTGGAATTTTATGCGCATTCCCGAGAGCAGTTTGAAAGGCTTTCTGAGGAAGTATGGAAAAACGACCAATTCGAAACTCATCACTGGTCCGATGCTGCAAGTACATTTGTCGCTCATTTGGGCAATTGGTGGAACTTAGTGCCGCATCCAGCAAATAGCGCATGAATTGAGGAGACAGATTTTTCGTTCATCAAGGCGAGAGGAGGGCGCAATGTGGGACATTTTAACCGACGATCAACGCAGAGGAAGGGAAAATATGGCCGTCAATTCATGCGCTATTTGCTGGATGCGGCACTAGTCGCTTCCAATCCGGGTCATCCTGTTCAGAATCAAGCCTAGGGCTCAACGATGAAGCATTCTTTGGGGCAATCTCGGAAAGGTGGTGTAATCTTTGCATACAAGCTCGAAGCCCATTAGCAGAAAACATATTAAAGTACAATCGAAATGGTAGAAGATCAGCAGAAGCAGATAAAAGACTGGTTTGAAAAAACCTACGCCGAGCGAAGCAAATCTTACCTTCGCCCAACTGAGGCTTATGAAGTATTCCTAAGCCTCCTCAATCCACAACCAGGCCAGAAGTTGCTTGATGTTGCCTGTGGGCCAGGCCAATTGTTGATCCCTGCTCGGCCCCTGAACCTCCAACTTTATGGAATTGATCTATCTGAAAACGCAATTGAATTGGCCAAAAAGAATTTGCCAGAAGCCGATTTGCGGTCGGGCAATGCAGAATCGCTTCCATATCCAGATACATTTTTCGATCATATTACCTGCATTGGCTCCTTGGAGAGAATCATTCATCTTGATCGTGCGCTGCGGGAGCAATTGCGCGTCGCAGCACCGGGCGCCCGCTTTTGCTACATGGTCAGAAACGACAGAACGCTATCATGGCAGCTAAAAAAATGGCTCGGAATCGTCAATAAGAAGGGGCATCAGGGGGCCAAGGGAATTGAAGCATGGACCAGCATATTTCAAGAAATGGGATTTTTCATTGAAGGCATATTTCCTGACCAATGGCCGCGAATGCGGTGGATGCGTTGGATCAATCCTCGGATCGATTACAAGAAGGCCAAAAAGGGGATGATGCCCCTTCGTTACGCCAACGAATTCATTTTCATTTTGCGAAAAGCGTGACCAATGTCTGAATCGCAAGTCAAGCATATTTATGAAACGCTTTCAGCAGTAGAGGCTAAAGCCCACCCCCGCACCCCTTACCCCATCCACAAGACATTGAATTTCGGTACAGAAAATCAATGGAAAGACGTTTACGATTGGATTTTTGACAATGTCCGGCTCCCGCGGTCGGGGCGAATATTGGATGTCGGTTGCGGCGTTGGGTATGGTAGCTTTTATTTGTGTGCCAAAACGGATTGTACAAGTTTGGGGATAAGCCTGAGTGAAAGCGAAATACAAATAGCGAGGGAAATCGCCAATCACCGAGCCGAAGGCAATCGGTGTGCTTTTCTAGTGCAGAGTTTCGACCAACCTTTGGAAGAAAAGTTCGATCTGATCATTGCCGTCGAGTCGCTTATACACGCAGAAGACTTGCCGAAAACCTTGATGAGCCTCATGCAGATGATGAAGGTTGGTGGAAAATGCCTCATCATTAGCGATATATTTCGCGATTCTGCTCCCTCCTACTTCTTGAAACATTTACAGATCGATTGGTACCTGAAATCGGCTTGGACGATCGAAGATTACCTTCGCCCACTCAGCGCGAACCTCAATGCTGTTGTTGTGAAGCACGACCTCACCAAATATGTAATCATGAGAAATCGAGCCTTGCTTTGGTATCGTTTTCTGGTGAGCCATTTTCGTTCCTTTTGCGGCAAGGTAGTGGGAAAAGAAACAGTTTGGCCAATCATGCGTGGGGGGGTTGCGCTTGAGTTCCTCTATCAAAAGCGATTGGTGGAATACCAGTTGATCGAATTTACCCTTGAAGCATAGAGATTTGAACGCGACCCGAAGATAAGGCTCCCGAAAGTCATACAGGAACCGGTAGAAAACCCCTCGAATGTAGCGTTTCGATAATCTTAGTGACTGAATCCTCCACCGCATTTCCCCAGTGAATTACGAGATCATTGTTGGCCTTCACATTTCTGTAAATCAAATTGTGGAATTCGGAATAATCATTCTCCAAGTAATGAACTATGAAATTTGTGAGTCCGCTTATATATTCTTCATGGGAAGTCTTATTCACTTCGTGGAAAACAAGACCTCTTTTCACGTAGCGGGCCAATGCATATTCAAAGGGAATGTCGATATATACCCCAAAGTCTATGAACTTGTCGATACTTTCCAAGATTCGACCAAACCCATTGTCCAAAATCAGGATTGGCATTGGGTAGATTTTCTTGCCGGTAATAGGATCATACGCAGCAACACCCGCCTTTAGGCTCAATATTGCCTCAATCAATAGCGAACAATCCCATTCCTGCATGTTGCTCCCATTCTTCATCCATTCCTTCGTGCTTTTCGGGAAATTACCGTCGGCGTTGTAGAAATTATCTGAATTTATGAACGACGCCTCGCGTATTCGCCGTTGGAGTTCAAGCGAAAGCGATGTTTTCCCAGCACCAGCAGCCCCAGATATATTGATCAACTTCAGCTTTGTACTATCCATTTCGACTCGATTTTCTGCAACAATCAACTCATGAAGCGCATGAAACATCGCCCCAAATTCCAAACGATTGTTTCATGAATGTGACCGCTTCAAGCGTCATTTTCACAAACCTGTTTTCATCACTATGAAGTGCATTTAGTTGGGATTGAGGCAAAATCATCGGCAGCTTGTATGGTCCCAGTTGTAACCTGGGAATATTAAGGTATTCCAACAGTCCGGAAATCAGTATGTCATCGCTCAAGCTTCGTGTGCCTTCAACCTCGAATATCGAAAAATCAACGTCTTGAAACCAATGTGGAAGGACGACAAACATGCTAAAACCTTGAATCGTGTCCACTTCGATGTCTTGTGAATTGTTTTCGATGATCGTCAATGTATCCACGAGTGGCGTACTGGAAACACCAAACTTGCGCAGCACTTGTGGAAACCTCGGTAAGATACCGCCCGTTAGACAGTAACATTGACTTGGGTTTTGGCGAATCTTGGCGAGCAACAATTCTATCGTATCCTTCTGATATTCACAATCATCATCGACGATGATCAGGGCAGTATCCACTTCGTCATTCAAATATTGGATCGGGCCAAGCCATTTGTTCGCAGAACCAAAATCCAAGTCACTTACCCTGATGCGGACACTTTCATAACTCGCGAGAAAACTCGGAATCTCATACCCAGCATTTTCCTTTACACACCAGTTCGGCAGGTGAAGGTGTATCTCATCAGGAGGCAATGTTTGTCGAATCAACGATTGCATCACCGGCTCGATGAATCGAATCCGCGATGGAATCGTGGTTAATGAAACGATTATCTTCATCGGTTTGGTGGATTTGACTTTGGAATTGAAGCGGCCACTTTAGAAACGTTCATACTGATAAGAGAAACTAAGTTCCTGGCAAATATAGGCACGAGGCCGCCAAATGAAATGATATATCAAAAACCCGCACAATCGTATATTCGCCCCATGTTTACCTTTCGCAGCGATCCCAATTGGTCGCGTTTTATTTGGATTTTGGTAGCGGCCATTTTTGCTACCGATTTGTTGCTGCCCCCGCATTTTGATATTGTGTTCGCATACCTGCTGGCACATTTCCTGGCTGTTTATTTCAAGGAAAAAAGCGACGTGCTGCTCCTGGCCGTGGTCACTACGACACTGACGGTGATAGGTGCGGTGATCAAGCCCCATGAAGTGCCCTTGGAACAAATTTTATTGGTGCGGCTGCCCCCCATGTTGAGTTTTTGGGCGGCGGCTTTTTTCGTCGTGCGGTTTATTTCACTGCGGGAAATAGAGGGGCAACAAGAGGAGAAGTTCAAAGCCCTGTTCCAGTATGCCACGAACGGGATTGTGCTCGCAGACACCAAAGGATTGATCGTCATGGCAAATCCGGCAGCCGAGCTTCTTTTCGGTTATGAAGCAGGCGAGCTGCTGGGCAAGTCGGTGGATATTTTGATCCCTGCCCGGTTAGGGGAAAAACACAAGGAGCATCGAGCACATTATCACCAAAACCCACAACCGCGCAGCATGGGCATCGGGATGGATTTGAAAGGGTTGAAAAAGGATGGCACGGAGTTCCCAGTGGAAGTTAGTTTAAGCCCATTCAAAAGTTCGGAAGGCGCATTTGTAGTAGCATTCGTAGTAGACAATACTTACAGAAAGAAACACGAAAACTCTATTCTGCAACAAAGGCAGGAGCTCGCTACACTTTCAGAGGCCCTGCAGGATCTCAACGAAGGCTTGGAGACCAAAGTAGCTGCACGCACGGCCGAACTGGAACAGGCCAAAAACGAATTGGCCCAGGCCCTTGACAAGGAACGTGAACTGGGTGAGCTCAAAAGTCGTTTCGTCAGTATGGCCTCTCACGAGTTCCGCACCCCCCTTACCGCAGTGTTGTCGTCGGCGGGCTTAGCGGGCCAATACGCTGAACGTCAGGATTTTGAAAACGTAAAAAAGCATACCAACCGGATTAAAAATGCGGTGAACGGGCTCAACAGTATTCTCACAGAGTTTCTCTCTCTGGGTAGGCTGGAAGAAGGCCGTGTTGCTGTAAATTCGGAAGAGGCTAACATTGCAGATTGTGTGGCAGAAGTGTATGAAAACCTGAAAAGCATTTTCAAACCAGGCCAGACCTTTGAGCACCGACATATTGGGCCTGCGACCGCTTGCTTGGATTGCAACCTAGGCAAAAACATACTCATCAACCTGATCTCCAACGCGATCAAATATTCGCCGGAAGGAGCACCCGTTTTGGTAGAAACTACTGTAGGTGAAAAAATAGTTCGCATCAGTGTGCGTGACCAGGGTATCGGCATCCCAGATTGGGAGCAAAAGCATTTGTTCGACCGCTTCTTCCGCGCCAGCAATGCCGTGAATACTACCCAAGGCACAGGGCTTGGTCTCTACATCGTGCAGCGTTACGCCGAAATGATGGGTGGCGTGGTGGGTTTTGAAAGCGCCGTGGAAGAGGGGAGCGTGTTTTGGGTGGAGTTTGAGAATGGGTCTACACTCCCATCATAATTTCCACCAAATTCGCATCTCCCGGCAAGCCCAGTTTTTTGCGCAAGCGATAACGACTGCCTTCCACGCCCCGCACCGAAATATTGAGCAAATTGGCGATTTCCTTCGTGCTTAGGTTCATGCGCAAATAAGCGCAGAGCCGAAGATCGTTCGGGCTGGTTTGCGGGTAACGTTCTCGAAGTCGCTTGAGAAAGTCGCCGTGTACCGAGTCAAAATGGATGGCAAAATGTTCCCAATCCTCGTCAAGTTGTGAGTCGAATTGCATGGTGCGGATAATGCGGCGGATGTCTTCGTGGAGGGTTTGGGTGGACTGCTTCTTTTCGAGTGCTTTTTCAAGTTCCTCCTGCAAGGTGGTCAGGATTTCTCCTTTTTGTACCAAGTGCATGGTCGCGAGCGCTAGCTCCTGATTTTTGTGTTGTATCTCTGATTCCAACTTCTCAGCACGCAATCGGGTGATTTCCTGCTCGTTCGCCGCGACAATGCGTTGTTGTTCAGCACTTTCCTGCTGGAAAGTTGTTTCAAGCGCGTTTTTCTCTCGTTCAAATTTGGCCCGCTGCCTTCTAAATGCCCAACCCAGCCCCAGCAGAAGCAGTAAAAAGTACACCCCTTTAGCGGGGTAACTGGCGTACCAAGGCGGATTGATTCGGAAAGAGAATTGTACAGGGGTACTCTCAACGCCGTATTCATTGCGGGCTTTGACAGAAAAGACGTACTCGCCAGCCGACAGGTTCAGGAATTCTCGCTCGGTTTTTTCGTTCCAGGCAGACCACTCGTTGTCCAAACCTTTGAGTTGGTAACTGTAGCGGATTTGGCGTGTTGCGCCGAATACATTGGCGGAAAATGCAATAGACAGATTGTTTAATCGGTACGGCAAGGAGGGCTTTTCTGCCAAAGGCGCAAAACCGCCGAACAACAAACTATCGCCTGTTCCACTGATAGTTACTGAAGAAATCAGGATCTGTAGCGTGGTGTCCACGCGGCGCAAACGCTCTGGGTCGAGGTGCAAAAAGCCTTTTTCGGCGCCAAAAAAGATGTTGCCTTCGTCTGCTGGAAAGATGTGCTCAAAACCGCCCACCAACTGCCCATTGAGCATCGGGAATGTCTGACGGCGGATTTTTTTCTCCAAACCTACATCTTCTATCCATAATATGCCCACTTCGCCGCCCCGGCAAAACCAAACATTGCCCTGTGAATCCTCCCGGAGGTAGCGAATTCGCCCGGCTCCATCAAGCCACTGATCGAGGGTTGGGGCAGATTCAAACCGCTGAGTTGACGCATTAAAGCGAAAAATACCGCTATCTGCAGCCACCAGCATCTTACTCCCGATCTCAAAAACATAGTTGTTCAGGTCGGAGGGCAGCCCGTCTTTTTTGCCGAACAGCTGCACGTCCAAGTCCCGAAAATTGTCGCGCACCCGCACCCGGAACACCCCCCGGTATGGGTGCGAAATCCATAAGGCTCCGTCTGAATCGTGTACCATGATGCGGCAGGATTCGTTGAGCCCTGACAGTCGGCGGCGAAAACGCCAATGGTCATCAGCGCCCAAGCGGGTGAACAGCGCCAACCCGTCATACAGTCCGGCCACCAAAGCGGTATCATTAAGGGACACAAATTTCCAGGCGCCTTGTATGTCTGATATGCGCTGGGCGGCATCGTTTTCGACTCGAAATGCGCCCTCGTGATGGCCCAGCAAAAGTTCTCCGCCAATTTCACTCAGACCCCAGGTTTGGCCTGTGGTGCCGGGTACTAGTTTGAAGTCTTTGGCGTCAAACGGATTGGCGTATTCCCCAAAAGGCTTGGAAAACAAGCCGTTGGAGGTGCCTAGCCAGAGTCGGTTTTGATGAATTCGAGCCGTATAGCCTGTGCCTTCTAGCGCAGCATCCGGCAAAATCCTATAGAACGGCGCGCTAATGTCTATTTGCGCAATACCATTGTCCAAACCAGCCCAGAGGTTGTGAGATTTGTCCGCAAATACCGAGAGGATATTGGTGTTTTGCAAGCCCTCATTTTTTTGCAGCCATTGGAGCGGACGGCGATCACTACCGAGTACCACCAAGCCGCCTAAGGAAGTTCCGAGCGCGATTTGTCCACTAGGCAAAAGCGCAGCGCAATAAATCCTTTTTTCCTTTAAAAAGGGGTCCAAGGGGGTGGCCCAAGGCGTAAGCCGGTCATTGGCGAAGCAAAAAATGCCGTTTTTGAGGGTCGTGACTAAAACCGTGTCGCCGCCAATGGGTAGCAAGGCGGTAACTGGGCTTTCGAGTTTCGGCCCAGCTTGGAGCATCGTGAAATATTGACCGTCGAACGCCATCAATCCATTATTGGCATCTTGGAGCAGCAGTCGGCCTGCTGCTTTTCCTAAAAAACTCATTTTCCCGCCACTCGAAAAAGCGCGGATCTGATTGTTTTTCAACTGAAAAAGGCGCTCATCGCTGCGAAAGCAAACGGCGCCGTCGTCGGCCAATACGATGTCCCACACATCGGCAAACTGCTTATTTTCAACGGGGATCAGGTCGTTGAGCCGTTGATAGGACAGCCCTCCTCGTGCATCCGGGCTGAAAACACCGATCTCACCTTGTCCGCCCACATAAATTTTACCGTCCGGAGCGATTGCAACCGAACGAACGCAAGTGCCATTGACAATAGCATAGCGTTGCCAATGTGCGCCGTCAAAAACGAGCAAGCCCTCGTTGTTGGCAAACAGCATCCGGCCCTGTGCGTCCTGTGCGATGTCCCAATTCTGTGTACCAGCATGGTAGTTTGATTTGGAAAAGTTCGTGACAGGAGGCAGGCCAAGGTTGCCGGTCTGTGCGAGGAGCAGACTGGGCAGGAGGAACAATAAGAGGATAAATCGTTTCAAAATATGGGCGCGGCGTAGATAGTTTACCACATAACACCCATAGTTCACATAGTTTATAAAGCGCCTGTTATTGAACTTGTGCAACTATGTGAACTATGTGCGCTATGTGGTAAATTATCAAGGCTGCAAGGTAGTAAGCTTGCCATCATTTTTCTTGTCGTAGTAATGTCGTAGTGCGTGCGTAACCGTGTCGTACAGCGAAAATATGCCATCTGGAAGGTGTATTCATAATTTTGACGCAGAAAAATCACTGCATTCCAAAATAAAATTTCATTTTTACAAACGCAACTTTCGCATGACTAGACTATTAACACTGCTCCTTGCCCTCATCTGCATGGGTCTCCAAAATGCCACCGCCCAAACCATTCTCGATTTTGAGACGCCTGCCACGAGTACCACCTTTCAGTATTTTGGCAGTTCGATTGATGGGCAATTGACTCAAACCGTCCCCAATCCAAATCCCACAGGTTTGAACACGAGTGCCACTGTGTTGGAATTCAAAAAACCCGCAGGCGCCCAAACTTGGGGGGGCGGGTTTTCAAATCCGAATCCAACCACACCCGTCAATGTGATCAGCAATACCACCATTTCTATTAAGGTACACTTCGACCACATTGGGAACCTCACGCTGAAATTAGAAGGCTCGCCAGACGGCGGCGCCAACTGGGTGCAAACGGTGGCGAACACAAAGGTGGCACAATGGGAAACGCTCACCTTCAACGTAGCGCTTCCCAGCATCGAAGGCCCGAACATGCCAGCCGCTGGGCATATTTATAACACCATTACCCTGTTTACGGATTTTGGAGTAAGCCCAACATCCGATCAGGTGTCTTACATAGATGACATCAAGGTGGAACAGGCCATCATTTGCAATACGATCCTCAATTTTGAAGCGCCTGCTACCAGTACCACGTTCCAGTTTTTTGGAAGCTCCATTGACGGCCAATTGTCGAGCACGATCCCTAACCCGAACGCAACCGGCTTGAATACCAGCGCAACGGTATTGGAGTTTAAAAAACCAGCTAACTCACAAACTTGGGCTGGGGCTTTCTCCAACCCAAATCCTGCCACTCCCGTCAATCTTCTGAGCGGCGGGCTTATTAAGGTCAAATTCCACACGGACCATCCTGGAAATTTGGTGCTGAAGTTGGAAGGCGCAACAGATGGCGCCCCGAACTGGGCTTTGCAAGTGGACAATAGTGTGGTCAATGAATGGGTTGAACTGACTTTTGACCCATCCCTTCCTTCTTTCGAAGGGCCCAACATGCCAGCAGTTGGTCATGTTTATAATACGATCACGCTTTTTACTGACTTTGGACAGGTCTTCACCAGCGATCAAAAATACTACATAGACGACATTCAAGTTTGTACCGCTGGCAGTATTCCAAAGGCAGATGTGACCTTCAAGCTGGACATGAACCAATTTGGCGGCACGTTTACCCAGGCATTTGTGAGTGGCACGTTCAACAACTTTTCGGGCTTTGCCAATGAATTGAAAGACGCCGATGGCGACAAAGTGTACGAGACCACGCTCAACCTCCCCGTAGGTTTGTACGAGTACAAATTCACCCTCGACAACTGGGCACAGCAAGAGCAGTTTTCACCTACCACCACTTGCACCAAAACAACGATTGACGGCGCCAATACCTTTGTCAACCGGAAATTGGCTTTGTCGGGCAATACCACCATCGGCCCGATTTGTTACAACTCGTGCTACGGCTGTGGCGATGCCGTGAAAATTACCGTCAACCTTGGGATGGGTTTCAACATTCCTGCCCCGGGAGGCGTGTACCTGGCTGGTGGCGGCGATTTTGGCCCTCCCGGCGGACGATTTAAAATGGATGACTCGGATGGAGATGGCGTGTTCAGCATCCAAATCGAGCGTCAGCGCGGGTATGCTACATTTTATGATTTTGCCAATGGCGCTTGCCCGGATTATTCCTGCAAAGAAGACCTGAGCGGACAGCCCTGTGCGGTGCCGACCAACTACAACGACCGCTGGCTTTCACCTGTTCAGAAAGATACCGTTATCAATACCTGCTATGCTTCTTGTGCTACCAACACGGATTGCACCATTGGCACGAAAACACCTGCGCTTAGCGCCGATTGGATGACTTTGCAGCCTTCTTTGGCAACCGATGCCGTTCGACTTGGCTTTGCAACGCCTGTGCTCGGTGCCGTCAATATCAGCGTGTTCGACGCTGCTGGCAAAGTGGTTTGGTCCGAAACTCAAAAGGGCTTGACCGATAGTTATTCGGTCAACGTTGCTGGTTTAAAAAACGGGTTTTACTTCGTTCTGGTGCAAACGGCTGACAAGGCCGCCAGCGGACGGTTTGTGAAACAGGATTAATTTTTCTTCCGTCTGATAAAGAGGCTGCCCAAGAAGGTTGATAAGGGTTTATTGTCGTTGATAGAGGTTGATATTTACCACTCTAAAAGTGATGAATTTTCGCCTTTTCGAGTGCAAAACATCAACATTCATAAACCTTTATCAACCTTCATCAACATTAAATGCAACAGTCATGAAATCTTTTCTACCTATTTTCTTTCTATTATTTGCTTTTATAACGGTCGCCCAGATACCCATAACGGGTTCCATAACGGACGCGTCCAATGGAGATGCCATCATTGGGGCAACGGTCTCGGTAAAAGGCATGGCGCGGGGCGCCATTTCCGATATTGATGGGAATTTCCGCCTCGAAGTGCCCAGCGAAGATGCCGTGTTGGTGTTTTCATATACCGGTTATTCGTCTCAGGAAATCGCTGTTGGGCAACAGCGCGAAATCAAGATTGCCCTGCGGGAGAGCGCCTCCGTGCTTGATGAAGTGGTGGTAGTGGGCTATGGCTCACAAAAGCGCAGCAGCATCAGCGGCGCGGTGTCTTCTATCAACTCCAGCGAGATCGCCCAGGCGCCCGTGCTTCGCACCGAACAGGCGCTACAGGGCCGTGTGGCCGGGGTGGCGGTGGCACAAAACAGCGGATCGCCCGGCAGTGCGCTCACGGTGCGGGTGCGCGGCACGAGTTCTATTGGCAGTTCCGATCCGCTCTACATCGTAGACGGTATCCCGGTGAGCGGGCTGGACTTCCTGAATCCGAACGACATAGAGACCATCAACGTTTTGAAAGACGGCGCTTCGGCGGCCATCTACGGCGCGCGTGGGGGCAACGGTGTGGTGCTGATCACCACCAAATCGGGCACCAAAAACCAGGCCGGCAAAATCAGTTATGACGCCTATTACGGTGTGCAAAGCCCCTGGAAAACGGCCAATCTTCTCTCGGCCCGCGAATATGCGATCCTTTCCAACGAGGCGCATGTAGCAGCAGGGGTGGCGCCGCTCCCCGAGTTTTCAAACCCCGCAGCACTGGGTGAAGGCACTGATTGGCTGGATGCCATTTTCAGCGATGCGCCCATGAGCAGCCACCAAATCAGCCTGAATGGAGGCAATGAGAAAAGCACTTATGCGCTTTCGGGCAATATTTTTGACCAGAATGGTATCGTCGGCGACGACAAAGCGGCGTTCCGTCGCTATACGGTTCGGGCAAGTGGCTCCAATGCCGTAAAAGACTGGCTGACCATCGGCACCAACATTAATTTCACGGCGCTCACCCGCAACGGATTGCCGGAAAACAATGAATTTGTAACACCGCTCGTCCGTGCATTGAACATGGACCCCGTCACGCCAGTGCGCAAATCCAATGGCACATACGCCTACTCGCGCTATTCTGATACCGACATCACCAACCCGGTGAATGCCATCGAGCAAACTTATGACCGGTGGCACTCTGACCGGGTAGTAGGCCTTGCGTATGGCCAGTTGAATTTGATGCCGGGCCTTACGTTCCGTTCCGCTTACAGCGTGGATGCCACGTTTGCAAAGCAAGATATTTTTTACCCAAGATTCGATCTGAGCAATGACCCTGCGTTGGGTGATGCCCCGGCAAGGGAGAAAAACCTGACCAACGCCGTCGTTGTCAACAACAATACATGGAAGAACTGGCAATGGGAAAACGTGCTCAGCTGGCACAAGATGATAGCCCAGCGTCACGATCTGTCGCTTACAGCAGGCACCTCCACCATCGAAAGCCGCCACGACTACAACGGTGGCGCCAATACCAACCTGCCTTCTAACGACCCTAAAGACGCATTTATCTCCAATACCATTGATCCGATTGCCTCGCAGAGTGCTTATGGCGGCGCAGACGAATCCGCTTGGCAGTCCTTTTTCGGGCGGGCCAACTATGAGTTCGACGCTAAATATTTGCTCAGTGCCTCTTTCCGCGCCGATGGTTCCTCAAAGTTTGGGCAGAACAACCGTTTTGGCTATTTCCCCTCCATTTCGGCAGGGTGGATCATAAGCCATGAAGATTTCTGGAAAGAAGGCGTGGTCAATTTTCTGAAAATTCGTGCTTCCTGGGGACAGAACGGCAACGACCAAATCGGCAACTATGGGTACACCACAGTAGTCTATTCTGGCCAGAACTACACTTTCGGCCCGGATCAGGTCATTACCAATGGCAGTGTGGCCCTCACCTCTGCCAATCCTGATTTGAAATGGGAAACCATCGAACAAACAGACTTTGGTGTGGATGCGGAATTCTGGGACGGAAGGGTAGGGTTCACCGGCGATTATTATATCAAAAACACACTGGATATGCTGTACGCAGCACCGATTCCACTCACCCCGGGCACTGCAGCGCCAGTGACCAATGTGGCGAGCGTGTCAAACAAAGGATTGGAACTGTCGGCCACATATCGCAACCGTGACCGTGCATTCAAATACAGCCTTGGCGCAAACATCGCTTTTGTAAAAAACGAGGTCACCAGCCTTGGCGCAGGGGGCGAGCCTATCTTTGCCGGGCGTGTTCAATCTGGCAATGCTGATGTTACCAAAACCGAGGTAGGTCAGCCCATTGGTTCGTTTTTTGGCTACGTCACCGATGGTATTTTCCAGAACCAACAAGAAGTGGAAAGTGGCGCTTTCCAAAACGAAAACACCGCGCCTGGCGATATCCGATTCAAAGACCTAAATGGCGATGGCGCTATTACCAACGCTGACCAGACCTACATCGGAAATCCATCGCCTGACTTCAACTATGGCTTGACACTGGATTGCGCCTTCAAAGGCTTTGATCTGGGCGTTTTCTTGCAAGGCACCCAAGGCAACGACCTTTACAATGCCACCGTGCGCTACGATTTCAACTATGTGAATCGCCCGGTTTCAGTGCTCAACCGCTGGACGGGGCCTGGCACCTCCAATGTGGAGCCACGAGTCAATTTGCAAGACCAAAATCAGAACGCCCGCGTCAGCGACCGTTTTGTGGAAGACGGGTCGTACCTGCGCCTGAAAACGATCCAGGTGGGCTACGCGCTTCCTAAATCGCTTTTGAATAAGATCAAGTTTGAAAAATTCAGGCTGTACGTTTCTGCTCAAAACTTATTCACCTTTACCAAATATTCCGGTATGGATCCCGAAATCGGGGCTTATGGCGGCGCATTGAATGCAGGTGTGGACAGGGGTTTTTACCCGCAAGCGCGTGTGCTTTTGGGCGGCGTGAACGTAACGTTTTGAGTTGTACCCCGGAACTCCGTTCCGGGCGTCTAGATAGGAATTGGAAAACTAACCTTCCCCGGAACGGAGTTCCGGGGTACACTTCAACAACATGAAACAGCATAAACTTTTCATAATCATCGCATTGGCCGCGCTGCTTCCCAGTGCTTGCCAAAAAGATTTTCTGGATAGGAAGCCGTTGATCGGCTCAACGGAGGAAAACTTTTACCGCACACAAGCGGATGCCATTGCGGCCATAAATGCCGCCTATGCCCCGCTTCAATTTGAGATTTCGCCTGCCGGGCACTTCCGCTGGATCTGGGGCGATATTATGTCTGACGATGCCATCAAAGGTGGCTCGGGCGACAACGATGCCAATGAACTCCTTCAACTCGAAACTTTCCGAGGCCCGAGCAATACCAGCAACCTGGAAAGCGAATGGTCGGCAGATTACGAAGGCATTTACCGCGCCAATGTGGTGCTGGAACGTGTGCCAGGTATCGAGATGGATGCGGCACTGAAGTCCCGTATTTTGGGCGAAGCCCACTTCATCCGGGCCTGGTTTTTCTACAATTTGGTCACCATGTTTGGCGGGGTGCCGCTGGCCGATCACGTGCTTGCCCCCAGTGAATACAACATCCCACGCGCGGATGCCGCGCAGGTGTGGGCGCTCATCGAATCGGACCTGCAAACAGCCGCTTCCAGCCTGCCGCTTCGCAGCGGGTATGCGTCGGCAGACCTTGGCCGCATCACAAAAGGAGCGGCACAATCGCTTTTAGCCAAAAGCTATCTCTGGCAAAACCGATGGGCAGAAGCAGAGGCCGCGGCCTTAGCAGTTATTCAATCCAATGAATATCAGTTGGTTGCGGACTATGCCACCATTTTTACCCAGGCGGGCGAAAACAATGCGGAGTCGGTTTTTGAGATACAGTACATGAATGCTTCGGGCGGCAACTGGGGCAAGAACAATGCCAACGAAGGCACATTCACGCCTGTGTTCCAGCGGGCGCGAGGTCAGTTTGAGGGCTTTGGATTCAATATTCCAACGGAAGATTTTGTACAAGAGTTTTTCAAGGAAGGTTTTGAAGACCCGCGTCTGAAAAGCACTGTTTTCCGTGTGGGCGATGCCATGGGCGACCGGGGCATTTTTACCAAAGACGCTACGGGTGGCTTCCCCTACGATTACTACCCGAAGAAATACTTCACGTACAAAAACGAGGATGCTCCATTCGGCGATCCTAACCCAAATGGCGGCACCAATGACCGCGTTATCCGTTTTTCCGATGTGTTGTTGATGCACGCTGAAGCCGCTGCTCAAAACGGTAACGAAGGGGGCGCCCGCACTTCGCTGAATCGCGTCCGCGCCCGGGCTAGAGGCAATACGCCCAATATTTTACCCGACATCACGGCTTCAGGCCAGGCATTGCTCGACGCCATCTATCGCGAGCGCCGCATTGAACTGGGGCTGGAAGGCCACCGCTTTTTTGACTTGGTGCGCACCGGACGGGCACAGGCTGCCCTAGGGCCATTGGGCTATGTGGAAGGAACGCACAATCTGTTCCCAATACCTCAATCGCAGGTACAGGCTACGAATGGCGCGATCCGGCAGAACCCGGGATATAATTGATTTGCGATTTACGATTTGCGATTTACGATTATTTTGATTCGAAGTGTGCTGGATTTTACCCTTTTTCGGGTCAAAATAATCGTAAATCGTAATTCCAAAATCGTAAATTTAAACCACTCACTCTAACAATTAACGCTTCCCGGAACGGGTTTTCGGGTAATAAAACGCATGAAAAATATACTTGCTTTACTCGCTTTTTTACTCGCATTGGCTGCTTGCGCGCCTTTTCAGGAGGATGACATTGAACTGCCGGCACAGCCCGGAGCCCCAGTTTTCTCTCTGGAACTTTTGAATGGCGACTCCAATCGAGTGGTCGTAACGAATCTTTCCACGGGCTTTTTTGACTACACGTTCGATTTTCCAGGGGGCATCCCCGCGAAGTCGAAACGTGCGGTTGACACCGTGTTTTACCCCAAAGCGGGCGATTTTGTCGTAACGCTGTATGCCGCTGGAGAAGGCGGTGGCGGGGTGTCCAGCAGCAGCAAAATCGTCAATATCTACAAGAATGCACCGGCCCCCTGCGATCCCTTGGCAAGCTTGCTGACGGGCAGTTGTGAGGCCGCCGGTAAATGCTGGACCTTTTCGCATGCCGCCGAAGCTGTCCGCGTCGGCCCGGTGCCTGGCTCCAAAGAGTGGTACAAATCGCCCGTAAATGGTCTTCAAGATGCACAATACGACGACCGGTTTTGCTTTTATTTTGACGGGTTCAAATTTGAATACAACAACAACGGTTTCTCTGTTGACCCATGGAATCAATACGCAGTAGTGCCTTACACCCCGCCTTCGGGCCTGACGTGGTTTATCTCCAAAGGCACGGGTGATGGAGGGAAAGACCAGATCGTGTTGCCGGCAGGGACTTTTATTGGCACATGGGATTCCGGTCCGGTGTATGACATCGCTTCTTTGACCGACTCCCAAATGGTGCTTCGCTCGCCGATTCGAAAGCAGGATGGTTCGCCGGCCGACGGATGGTTTGAATTTACCTTAGTGAAAATTTGAACCGATAGATTATGGATATTCTGCTCAAATCGCTTCTTTTGTTTTCCTTTTTCGGGTTGCAGGAAAAATGTGCTTTGTCCCAAAAATCAGTATCTGTGCCTGAACGAAGGCTTGTTTGGAGCGACGAATTTAATGTGCCTGGGTTGCCAGACAGCACAAAATGGAGCTACGATCATGGCACGGGATGTCCTGATATTTGTGGCTGGGGCAACAACGAGCGGCAGTTCTACACTGCCCGTCGTTCGGAAAATGCCCGCGTGGAAAACGGCCTGCTCCTGATCGAAGCCCGCCGTGAACAATGGGAAGAAAACAGGGGTTATACTTCTGCTCGCCTCGTGTCTAAAAAAAAGGGTGACTGGACTTACGGCCGAATTGAAGCAAGGCTAAAATGCCCTGCAGGGCGTGGTACATGGTCGGCTTTTTGGATGTTGCCGACCGATTGGAAATATGGAGGCTGGCCGCACAGTGGCGAGATTGATATTATGGAGCATGTCGGCTTTAAGCCGGATACCGTGTATGCAACGGCACACACCGCTTCTTTTACGAACAGCAAGCGCACCGAAAACACAAAAGGGTTTTTCCTGCCGGATGTAAGCACCGCTTTTCATGTGTATGCGGTGGAATGGCGTGCAGATCGGATGGATTTTTTTGTGGATGATGTACGGTACAATACCTTTTTGAACTTGCACAAAACATCCGAAGAGTGGCCTTTTGACCAAGCTTTCCATGTTATCCTGAACCTCGCAGTGGGTGGCAATTGGGGCGGCGAGAAAGGGGTGGATGAGACGATTTGGCCTCGGAGGATGGAGGTGGATTATGTAAGGGTGTATGCGTTTTGATAGGAACAACTAAACTTGCATTTTAATTTTACAAAAATTGCAACTGCTTCGGATGGGCCACGGATGACACGGATGAGACACGGATTTGCACAGATTTTTGGATGAGTACACAAAAAATCTGTGCAAATCCGTGTCTCATCCGTGTCATCCGTGGCCCATCCGAAGCAGTTG
>JANMME010001092.1:0-3563 GCA_031373015.1 Saprospiraceae bacterium | reverse complement strand
TGAAAAATTTCCATACGAGTCCTTGAAAGCGACAAAAACGCTCCCCTATATTTGGAGCGAACAACATTTTTTCACTTTTAAATTTCAATGCTTAAAACAATGGAGCCAAGTCCTTATCTCATCCCTTTGCAAACGGCCGTCAACTGGACCACTGCCTGGCGTGCGGCCCACACCAACGCTGTCAAAGCCTTCAAAATCAACATTGACGAAGTCAACGCCATGTTGCTTGAGGCCGGCACCAATTCCATCCGACTTTATTTTGGTCTTGACAATGGCGTTGAAAAACTCGCGCTTGTGGCCGTTGATGCCAACGGAAAAGACATTATAAACCCCACGGTGGGTGGTCAGATTATAAGCGGTACGTATGATTTTTGCCAACCATGCCCGCCCACTTGCGACCTAACCAGCCCGCTCTACACGGGAATCATGCCCTAATGCCTTAGCAGGCATAAGATTCTATGGTATATTGGCCCAAATTGATCATATCAGCAGCCTCTCTTTTCATCGCATTACCAGTGGCAGTAGCACTAATCAGATACCGCCAATTGAATGTCACGATGAGGGCAATAGCCCTGTATGTCTTTCTGGGTGGGCTTATTCAAGTGTCTTCTTCCTATATCAGTTCTTACAAACAAAACAATCTCTGGCTGCTGCACCTTTATACGCCGCTAGAGTTTGCATGCATCGCTTGGTTTTATTGCCATGCCTTTAAGGGCTTTGTAAAGAAAAGCGCATTCGTTTGGGTTGGGCTCGGATTCGCGGTGCTCTCCGCATTCAACTCGGCTTTCCTACAAAACACTGAAACCTTCAATACTTACGCACGTAGCCTCGAAGGCATTTTGGTCATCGTATTTTGCCTCATGTGGTGCTACCGAACCCTTTTGGAGATGAAAATCAAGCGGCTTGAGCAAGACCCGGTGTTCTGGGTGAACACCGGGTTTTTGCTCTATTTTTCGGGCACCGTGCTGCTTTTTGCCTTTAGCAACTACATTGTCAACATCAATCATGCACTGAATTTGTACATTTGGGCTTTCCACGCCTTGTTTAGCATATTGCTATACTTTTTTATTACCATCAGTTTATGGAAGGCCAAGTAGATGTTTACTTGTTTCTATTTGTAGGTATGCTTACCCTCGCGCTCTTGGCCGGGGCGGTCGTGATTTTTTTCTTTTTTTACCAGAAAAAAGTGCTCCACCAGCAACTCCAACTCAGCGAAATAGAAACGGCCCACCGCGAAGAACTCTTGCACAGCAACATCGAACAGGTGGAATCAGAAAGGCATCGGATCGCTACCGACCTGCACGACGAACTGGGGGGGATTTTCTCTACTTTAAAATTGAAAATCAACCATTTGGACCAAGAAGAGAACAAGGAGCGCCTCCTCGCCGAAAGCCGAGAAATCATTGACGCCGGCATCGCTTCCGTGCGCCGCATTTCACACTCCATCACCCCGCCCGGACTCGAAATGTTTGGGCTGGCAGATGCGCTGACAAGCCTTTGCCAAAAAACCGACAGCCCTCAACTAAACGTAGATTTTTTTTGTTCAGCAGATTTTCCACGCTTGGAAGGAAAGGCCGAACTTGGATTGTACCGCATTGCACAAGAATTACTCAATAACGCTATTCGACATGCTGCGGCTTCCAAAATCGTCTTACATTTGAGCCGTTCGGAAAGGGAGATTAGCTTTGAATATTCGGACGATGGGAAAGGTTTCGACCCGGCCATCCTGCAAGCCCGCAAAGGTTTGGGCCTGAAAAATATCGAAGCGCGGGTCAACCACCTGAATGCCAACATAATTTGGCACACCCGGCCGGGCGAAGGCTTGAAAACAACTGTCAAAGTGCCCTACGAGGGACAATCTTTATGAGGGAAGACACTATTCATGTGGCCATCGCAGAAGACCAAAGGCTTTTTAGGGAGTGCTTGGTTTCCCTGCTCAATGGTTTTGACGGCGTAAACGTCAACCTAGAAGCGGCCAACGGCAAGGAACTCCTCGAAAAACTTTATGTTACCGCTCCCGTTCCCCAGGTCGTGCTCCTTGACCTGACCATGCCAGAGATGAATGGGCTGGACACCACCCGCCAACTCAAAAAACTTTTCCCCGAAATGAAAATCATCATCCTCTCCGTACACAGCGAAGAGCGGCACATTGTGCACATGGTGGGCGAGGGAGTGAACGGCTATTTGGTCAAAAATTCCGAACTCTCTGAGGTAGTGCAGGCCGTACAGGCCGTACATGAAAAAGGATTTTATTTCAACGAATCGGTGCTGCGTGCCATCCATACTGGCATGGGGAACAAGCACGAGAAATCGTACAACCCGAACAGCCCGCTCACGGCCCGCGAAAAGGAAATCCTCGAACTCATTTGCCAAGAATGCACTACCCCCGAAATCGCCGAAAAACTATTCCTTAGCGTGCGTACCGTAGACGGCCACCGCAACAATCTTCTCGAAAAAACAGGTGCTCGCAACACCGCTGGATTGGTCATCTATGCCCTCCGCCATGACCTTTTTAAGTTCGATTGGTGATTTTTTTGGGGCAAAACCACTTTGCAATCTACCCGACAAATTTTTTTTTCAAAAAATATTACTTTTTTTTCATGCCAAGCATTCAACAAACTTCGTATTCCTAAAACTTATAGAACCCCCATTTTTAAATCAAAAAGGGCATTTATTGAGTTTATAGCCTTTATAACCCGATTTTAAACCCAAAAAATGCCTTAAAAAAATTCAACAAACGCAAAATTGTGTCTTTTGCATGTGGTCGGACTTGCCGCACTTTTGTACTGTCAATAAGAACAAGCGGTAGCGATAACGAAAGAAGCGGCAGAAATTATTGACCACTGGTACTGAAACTTTTCATGAGATTATATACGGGAAATCCGAACGCGGCGCAAACGAGCGCCGCGTTTTTTTTGTGCCCTCCCCCCTTGAGGGGGGCTGGGGGGTGAGACCGGAGTCACCGCATCACCTCCTCAATCACTTTCCCGGTCGTCGCATTCGGCTCCATGATGTGCAGCAGCGCGGCAAGCGTCGGTGCGATGTCTGTGATATTCACCAGCTTAAATGTTTCTCCGGGTTGTATATGCCAGCCGTACCAGAGCAGCGGGACATGAGTATCGTAGGGGTATGGCGATCCATGAGTAGTTCCACCTGTGCCGAAAAGCTTGTCGTCGGCGTGCCAGGCTGGATCGAGCAAGATAAACATGTCGCCAGATCGGCGCGGGTGGACGCCCCGGCGCAATTCACTGATGAACGGGTACTCCGCAGGCAAAAGTTCTAATTCTTGGCGCGTGAGCACATCGTACACCCCGGGCATTCCACGTATTTGATCGCCTAGGGCCAGAGCCACGTCCTCGGGCTTCAGGTCAAAATCAGTCAGCGCGTCCCAGTTGAGCCAAATCTGTTGGTTCTCAATCGCCTGGATAAAATTCCCGCTCAGGCCAAACGCTGCAGCCAGCGATTTTTCCAACTTGTCTTCCAGTTTGCTTTCTGGGAAAACCCCTGCCGGAATACGCAGTTGGTTCAAATGCGCAGGGGTTTCGGCTCCCCCGTGATCGGCA
>JANMME010000117.1:0-13571 GCA_031373015.1 Saprospiraceae bacterium | reverse complement strand
CCCCAAACCCCAAACCCACTAAAAACCAAATCCCCCCTCACACCTCAATGCCAACGCTGTCTTCCAACCTAGGCGCTGGCTTGGGCGCTGGCTTACGCGTACTGGGTGTTGGGTCTTCCTCGATGGCTTTTGGGTCGTCGGGCGGGCGATATGTCTTGTCTTTGCCCTCCGTGCGCTGGGCGCCATATTTATCGAGGCGATCCATCCAATTCATTGAGCTGCCCCATACATCCAGCGCCAAAGGCTTCATTCGGATGGCCATATCTTTTGCTTTGGCAGGAATGGGTTTTAGGAAAGGGTAGGTTTTAGATTCTGCAATGGTGGCATCATTGACGAACTGTACTTTCGTTGCAAACCATACCAACACACTGTACACCACTATCAAAAAAACACCCATTGCAACACCGCCCGCCACCTGGTTGATAATGCCTAAGTAGGCCAAGCGCATGGCACCCTCCAAGGCTCGCGCGGCCGAGCGCACAATGAGCATGATGATGAGCAAATTAACAAAAAAACCCGCCAAGAACATGGTTGGATTATCGGAATGGAACATGCTCTGGAGGATAGTGGTCATGGTAGGCGCCATTTTGAACGCCAGCACAAACCCAAAAACGTACAGCACCAGGGTGAACACCGTGCTGATTATCCCCCGAGAGTAGCCTTGCCAAAAGCCGTAAGCGAAGAAGGCGATAAAGCCGATGTCTATGGGCATAGTGGAGCAGTTTAACAGTTTGCAGCAGCAGATAGCAGTCTGCCGATGCTGTCGCAGCAAGTTCTCTGAACTGCAAATTTCCGCACAAAGATAGCAGATGTCATATAACTTGCCCGGCCTGAATGTGTAACGTATGAAAATCAGCCACCAAGCTCCTGCCCTTTTCTTCGCTTTAACTCTACGTAGCCCTTGGCGGCGGCGGGATACTGCTGCGGGTAATGCTGCTAGTGCCGCATCCACCGAATGGCCTGTGAATTGGCGGCCAAATTTTCCGTTCATCTGCGTTCTTCGTCGGTTCATCCCGAAGCTTCGGGAGCGCCTTCCTCACGCCTTGATGCACAAAAAAGCTACCTCGCCAATTCACAGGTCATTCGGTGGATGCGGCACTAGCCGTCTGCTGCCATTGTTACTGCTTCTTGCCTCTTGCAGCAAAGCCCCCGTTTCCCTCCCGTCCTTCCGTGAAATGCCCAGTCCCATTGCAGAAGACCTCAGCTCCATCGCCTTTGCCGATTCTTTGCACGGATCGCTCACAGGTGGAAAAGCATGGGAGCATGGCTTAGTGATGAACACCGATGATGGCGGCCTTACCTGGCATACTGATACGGCCTTCGATTGGAAAATGGAACATGTTTGTTTTGACTCAAACGGACAGGGTTATGCTTGCGGTCAAAACACACTGCTCTACCGACCACCGGGCGAGGAGCATTGGCGCCTTTTTCGCAATGATTTTCAATGGTTTAGATCCTGTCATTTCCCCAATGGAAGGCGGGGGGCAGTGGTAGGTGGGGAAGGTTACCATGGTGGAATTGCACATACGTTTGGGCCAGAACCATTTTGGGAATCGGATACTGTTCAGGCTTTCCCCAATGAAATCGAATCGGTTTGGTACTCAGATTCCGTTACCCTCCATGCAGTTGGATTTGGCTGGGTGATGCGTTCTGCCGACGCTGGGCACTCTTGGGAAAGACTCGACATCACCGGCGATTTTTTTCAAAGCGTTCATTTTCCCACGCCTGCCACAGGATACATCTGCGGTAGTGCGGGCACTATTTTAAAAACCACCGATGGCGGCCAACATTGGCGCGTCATCCGCAAAGGAGGCAGCACCGGAAAGCGGCTCAAACCATTCCGTGCCCTTTGGTTCGCCACTGCCGATAAAGGCTGGATCGTGGGCGATGAGGGCATTTTTTGGCAAACGGAAGATGGCGGGGAATCTTGGAATCCAGTGGACGAAGCGCCCTCGGATGCCGATTTTACGGCTGTTTTTTTGTTGGAAAAAAAAGGCTGGGCTACGGCTAAAAGTGGGCGGCTGTTTGGCTTTGATCTTTAACACAATAGGTACTTAAACACATAAGGCACATAAGGACACATAAGCCTTAATTTCCAATAATGTCGCTTTTTTAAACACATAAGGCACATAAGGGCACATAAGAGTTAGTGTTAAATCTTATGTGCTCTTATGTGCCTTATGTGTTTAAAAACCTATTGTGTTTAACAACATCTTGCGTTTACCGCAGCACCACTTTCTTCACGCCTCTAACCGCTTCATTTTCAATCGAAACGGCATAAACGCCTTCCGGCAAATCAGCGACTTGCATGGACATGAACGCATTGCCAGCGGCCAAAGTCCAGCTGCGCACACGCTGCCCGGCAGCATTGTACATATAGATGAAGGCCTCCGAAGCCAGCGGTTCGGCCAGCGAAAGGCGCAACACCGCGTCGGCCGGATTGGGCGAAAGCTCGAATGCGAGGCTGCTGAGGGGGTCTTTCGTTCCCACCAGTGGAGAAATTTGGAAGGTGCCTGTGGCCATGCCGCCCTCTCCATCTGAAACGACGAAACGGAATTCATCCGTACCGGCAGCAAAACCGTAATCGAAATAACGCAGAGCCCCATTGTCAATATCGGATTGCGTAAACTGTCCACCGACTGCCATGTCGAAACCATTGCTCTGCAACAAGCCGTTGTGCGGCACCGTAACAAGGGTAAAGGTCAGTTGTGAAGGGCCGTTGTTGGAGTCTTCAGCTTTGAGATAGCTGGCATCAATCGTTGCATTGTTGCCCGAGACTGGGTGCAACTGATTGTTCACGGTGATCACCGGTGGGTTGGTGGCTTCATTGGAGCAAATTTGGAGTCCAAAACCAGTCAAATTGCCACCAGAACTTATTGCATTGTCCTTCACACGAAGCGTCCAGACCCCCGCAGCGTCCTGGCCATTGAATCCGCTAAGCAGACCGCTGGACTTAAAGCTGGCATTATTAGTGGGTGGCGGGCAAGAAAAAGTCGAGCCTGCGCCATCATCGAATCCTATTGCGAAATTGGCACTGGTGCTTCCACAACGGTTTTTCCAGAGCAATATATCCGTGCCAGCCGGGCTGATGAGGCGTACCTCCAAGTCATTAAAATAGTCGTGATTGCCTTGAACGTTTGTCACATTTAAGTCGCTGATTTGCCCCCCTGCCAACAGGGTGATTTTTGATTCGACGGTGGGCGTGCCATTGGCCGAAATGCCTTTGGGAAGGTCATTGGCTGTCAGTTGAACACAATTGAGCAAGTTGACCACAAATACCTGTGTTTCTGACCATGCGCCTGTCCCGCAATCATTTTTTGGGCGAATGCGCCAGAAATAAACGCCGCCCTCTGCCAACGCGGTCGTGATCTGAAAACTGCCCAAGGTGCTGTTCAGTTTTGATGATACGATGGTATTGGGTGCGAAAGAGGGGCTGGTGGCCAATTCAACGTCGTAAAAATTGGCATCTACAGCAGTGCTCCATTGGAGCAAAGGCTGCGTGTTCACGCCAGTTGCCCCATTTGCGGGGGAAGTAGGGGCTATTGCTGAAAAATTATTGCTGACGGAGGTCAAAGTGATGACCGAGGTTGAAGTGTTTGCGCCAGAAGTGCCCAGCACCGTCACGTCGAAGGTCGCTTCTGGTGCATTGGCCGGCAAGGAAATGGTAATGGAGGAAGTGCTTCCTACAGGTACCGGATTGGGGCTGAAAACAGCGGTTGCGCCATTGGGCAAGCCCGTGGCAGAGAGCGTAACAGGCCCTGAAAAGCCTGCAACTGCTGTGGTACTGACTTCTGTGGTAAAGGAGGCTGGCAAACAGACAAGGTCTTCCAATTTGGCCGCGCAGAGCGAAAAATTCGCAGTGCTGGGTTGTTGTATTTTAAAATTGGCGTTGGTAATATCAAAAAACACATTGTCCGCTGCTTCTACACGGATGCGCATTTTAATGCCAATATTGTTTGGGACGGTTATACATGCCTTGCCAATGTTTGGCACACCTTGAGCCAAGCTGACCGGATAAGTAAAGCCACCGTCAGTGCTGAGCCGAATGTTCACTTTCTGGCAATTGACCACGGTATTGTCGGTATTGGCCACATCCCAGGTTATGGTCTGATACTCGCCCACATTCCAAACGGTACTGGCCAGATTGGGATAACTCACAACGAAAGGCCCTGCCGAAGTAGTGGACTGCATCGAGACAGTATCATACCCAATCCCCCCACCACCAGGTTTGTTGTCGCGCACTACAAACACGAGCGTGACATTGCGGTTGTAGGTTGGCAGTACCTCCTCAGGGTCTGTCCCGTTGTTGACCACCGTCTGAATCTTAGGAAAGTTGCGCGTTGGATTGGTGGTTGGTGTGAACCACCTGAACAGGGGCGAATCGCCCACCGGGTTGCCAAGCGTGGTGGTGGGACCAAGGTCTATCTCATCCCAGCAATAGGTCAAAGGCGTGTCGCCGTCGGGGTCAATTGCTGTACCGGTCAATTCAAACGGGGTGCCGATGGGGATGAACAGGTTGTCGGGGTAGTTTGCGTTTGCGATAGGGTCATTGTTGGTAGTCGTCTCATTATGACCGCAGGTGGCGCCCTGCTCGTTTTCTACAAAATTGCGTATCTGAGCGATGGAGCAGATGTGGTAATAAAGTGCGTTGCCGCCGCTAATATTGTTCGAACCGCAAGAGCCGTTGTACGACATGATGGTGCTGCCGCTCCCAGGCTCGCAAGCAGATTCATAAGAGAATTGGTCGCCAATGTTGCATTGGTTGAAGGTATGCCCTCCATTCCACATGTGGCCAATTTCCTGGCCTGCTACCGTGAAAAAGAAGTTGTCGTAAGGGGGATACCCAGCCGAGCAACCACGTCCTTTTGTTTGTGTGCAACCAGTTCCACCTGCCACACCAATGGCCGGACCACCGAGATACTTTGCAAAAACGTGCCCGATGTCATATTTGGTGTCAGAGCCAAGTACATTGAACATAGCCGAGGGGTTGGCATTCATCCATCCTCCCACGTCAGTGCCAGGGTAAGGGTCTGTATTGGGGTCCAGGAAAATGATATCGTAAGATTCTGGAATGAGTTCCAAACGAATGTTGATATCGCGCTCGTAAATTTCGTTAAGGTCGTTGGTGATTTGCGTGACTTTTTGGAAAATAACGTCCTTGTCACCCCCGAGACTTACGGAAAACTCGCCCGTGCAGGCACAGGCAAATTTATATTTTTTCAACACCACAAGCCCATCCAAGTGCTCGCCATCCTCCGGTTTTGGTGCATCAAGTGAAAAGCGCAGGGCGCTTTCTTCCTTCAAATTTGTAAAGTCAGGGGCGGGTTCAAACACCGTTTTTAGCGTGTTGTTGATCGGGTCGAAGGGCTCATACATAGGGTCATAAGCCATATAATACTGGTTTTGGCCCAAAGCCAATGGCCGTACGCGCTCAATGCCTTTGTCGGGGCGGACGATCATGGCCCGCAAACCCCAATGTGGTGTCACCGTGAGGCGTGCGCGCAAACCTGGCTTGTGGAGAGACGCGCCTGCAAGGGTTAAAATCTCGGGGTGTTGGGCTTCAAGTGCGGGCGTCATCGGGCTGGTTTTCAGCATTGCGAATTCTTCCATACTGCCATCTGCCATGGGCAATGCCACCACACAGAGGCGTTTTTTGGCATCCGCAGAGAATTCCTTTGGAGCGGACTTAAGTTCTGCCACGATAGCCTCATAGTCAAGTGTAAAAGCCGAATATTTCAGCGGCTCAAACTCGCGTTGGGCGGTTTCGGGCAACACCACTGCATCCAGAGAAACGGAATGGAAATGGTTGGGTGCTCTCTGTGCAAAAAGCGTTGCGCAAAGCGCAGTGAAGAAAATGGAAAAGTGTAAGCGCATGGTTATGGTTGTTGATGCGTTGAGATGTTTATTTGTTTATTTTGCAAAAATCAAGATTTTCTCAAAAGCCACCGCCGAATTTCGCCCATTTTGCCCAAAGAAGACCATAATCGTCAGAAAATAATCGCCCGGGCTACCAATACCAGCCCAAAAACGATCATAAGAGCGCCTAATCCCCGCTGGATTTGTCGAATGTGCGATGGCGTGAGGAACTGCCGCAACTTCTTCGAAGCCCAAGCCTTCAGCGTGTCCGTCATAACCAATGTGGCCAACATTCCCCCAAAAAAGACCAGCATCTCGTGCCGGTTCCAGCCGCTGGGCACCACTACTGCGGTGACAATGCCAAGCCAAAAAAATACAGTGCCTGGGTTCACGGTGTTTAGTAAAAAACCACGTAACCACCACCAGAGGTAGGTATTGTGATTTGGGGTTTCAACCCAAGTGCCTTTTTGTAGACTGCCTGAAACCTGCAACGGATTTCGTGCTTTCCAGATAACCCCTCCCCCAAACCCCGCCAGTAACAGTCCGCCCGCCAAGCCCGCCCACATCCTGAAATGCGGCAATGCCACCAAAGCCTCCATCGCTTCAACTCCGAAAAAAGCGAGCAGTACATACAGTAGATCGCTCACCCAAATGCCAGCAGCCACGGCCATACCCGCCCGAAAACCCTGCGCAATGCCCGCCTCTACAATAGCAAACATCAAAGGGCCGACTAAAAAACTGAGCGAAATACCAAGCAGAATTCCTTGAAGCAGCATGGGAGGATTGATTCGATTGATTCGATTGGGGCGATTGATTCGATTGGGGCGATTGTGGTAAAAATTGACGGGCAAAGGTAGTGCAGCAAATTTTCCATCCAACCTTTAAACCAATCCCACAATCGTCCCAATCGAATCAATCTCCCAATCAAGTAGTTTTGCCGCATGGACTACGCCAAAATCATCCGAGACCTTGCTTCCGAGGTGCAACCCTTGTACGGGCAGGGCAAGGTAGCCGATTATATCCCGGAACTCGGCAAAGTGCCGCCACGGCAGTTTGGGCTTTGCCTGCAAATAAACGAAGGCATCAGCCACGAATTCGGTGACAGCCGAACCAAATTTTCTGTGCAAAGTATTTCCAAGGTTTTTGCCTTGAGCATGGCGTTTGGCCTGCTCGGGGAGGAGTTGTGGCAGCGCGTCGGCGTAGAGCCAAGTGGCAACGCCTTCAATTCGCTCATGCAATTGGAATACGAAAAAGGCATTCCGCGCAACCCGCTGATCAACGCCGGAGCACTGGTGGTCACCGATATTCTGGTCTCAAAATTTGAGAACCCCAAAGCAGAAATCTTGCGCTATTTGCGCCAACTCGCGGGCACAAAAGATATCCATTTCAACGAACAAGTGGCTGAATCCGAACGGAAAACGGGCTATCGCAACTTCGCACTCGCCTATTTTTTAAAATCTTTTGGCAATCTGCACAACGACGTGGAGCAGGTGTTAGACGTGTATTTCCACCAATGCTCGGTCGAAATGACTTGCGTTGAACTCGCCAGCGCCATGCAGGTTTTTTCCCAACACGGCCTCGAACCCCATAGCGGCGAACGCTTGCTAACATCCAGTCAAACCAAGCGCCTCAATGCCGTGATGCAGACTTGCGGGTTCTATGATGAAGCGGGTGAGTTCACTTTTGCAGTAGGTTTGCCCGGGAAAAGTGGCGTGGGGGGCGGCATTGCGGCTCTGTTGCCAGGGCAATACAGCATCGCTGTTTGGAGTCCTGAACTCAACAAAAAAGGAAATTCGGTGCTGGGGATGAAGGCTTTGGAATTGTTTACGACGGTGACGGGGAGCTCGGTATTTTAGGATCTAAAATGATGTGTCGAAGCGATAAAAACCTATTCATTTTGCTAAATTTTGTAATTTTGTGACATGGAAGTCAAGTTTACACCAGAACACAAGGTCATTAATGACCTTTTTGCGCGGGAGATCAAGTATATTATCCCAGAGTATCAACGCCCATATTCATGGGGCTGTGAAGGCAAAAGTGATAAAAATAATCAGGTCAATTCCATGTGGAATGATCTATACACTTACTTTCTTGATGGCAATAGGGAAACTTACTTTTTCGGCTCAATGGTGCTGATTGGAAATGGTAATCGTATATACCAAGTAGTTGACGGACAGCAACGACTGACAACTATGGTGTTGCTTTTTGCTGCAATAAAGTGCTTTGTACAACAAACCAAACAAAAGCTTACTGATGATAATTTATCCAAATTTACGGACAAAGTAGTTTCGTTAATTGATGAACTAACCTTCAACGAAAAACTGTTCGGAGCAAAAACGATAGAGAAAAAAGTCAAGATCGAAAAATCAAATGGCTTTGACTATGACACTGTTTTTTCCAGTACAATCGATTGTGGATCATTTCGAGAAGGAGATTATAAAAACGCTAAACGGGAGCAATTGGAGGTTGCCGGGCGGTATTTCAAAAATAAAGATTACTTTGTGGAGAAACTCGAGGAAAGTTTTCTGACTGACGGCCGTTTTACGGAAGAGAATGCTGAACAGCTAAACAATTTTTTGGATTTTATCAAAAACAGGGTTTCTGTTGTTCGTATCCTGACAGACAGTTTCGACATCGCTTACCATATTTTTGAGATTTTAAATAATCGCGGATTGCCGCTTTCAAACAAAGACCTTTTCCGAAACTTTATTATTCAGAAATTTGATGCACTTAAAAACGAGGGTGGCAAGTACGCCAATATAGACCCGACCGAAAAATGGACTGCTTTGGAAGAGAACTTTGACCTTCGGGATGATTTTTTGGCTCGGTGGGTAGAGAGTGTCAAAGTTGGCCAACAGCAATATTCAGCCTTTAATGATTTGAAGGAAATCTACGAAAAAAAATATTCAGATCAACCCTCAAAGCATAAAATTGAAATCCTATACGCCGACATAGAACGCGATTTAGGCTATTTCACTACTATCGTAAACGCTGATGTCCAAAATCCTATTCTTAAATCAAAACTGAATGTGCTGTTGAATGCTGGAAACAATCGTTATACGCTGAATTTTCTGCTTGCGCTTTGGCGACAATTCGAGGGTAAAGAAGATGCTGTTTTTGATCTTGTTAATGCCTATGAAATCTTTTTGCTCAATAAAGTTTTAGTTGGCCGATTTGTTTCTGGCCCAGTTTATGGAGCCATTTCAAATTTGCGAGAAGTGGATGGAGCAACAAAAGCAATTGCTGTGCTGGCACCAAATTCAATCAAAGAATCATTAAAGAAGGCTATTGAAGAAGGTAATTTAGACAATGATGCAGGTAAATTGCTCATTAGTAAATGGATTTGGATACAGGAAGCAAATAATAACGACGACCTAATTGAACAAAATTTACTTTTTGAAAAGGCTTCCCTCGAACACATTATTCCACAGTCACCCGAAAATGGGACAAATTGGAAAACTGAGTTTGATCAGGCATTTGTTTCTCAATATACTTATCGGTTGGGTAACATGACCCTACTCACAAAAGAAAAGAATTCTGCTGCACGCAATTCTGATTTTTCAAAAAAGAAGATTATCTACGCCAAAACCATGTTGCCAATCACGCAAGTGCTTGCGCATTTGCCTAAAATTGATGCCAACTACATCGAAGTTCGCCATAACCGAATCGTCAAGGAAATATTGAAGGATTTAGGATTAGCAGGATAGGTTACGAATAAGTACTACGGATATTTGGCGTATTATCTCTGTTTTGTCCTTCCTTCCTCCACTCAAAATGGTAAAACGACTGCCCCACAATCCCCCTCCACTACAATCCCTCCTTCCCTTGCGCCCTGGGCTTAACGTGCTGATTTTGTACGCCATGGGCCAACTAGGCTGGTCGTTGGCAAGTTTTGCAGTCGGCAATCTGCTGGTCTATTTTTACATGCCACCTGAGCAGGGCACGCCTATTTTTCCCTCGTTCCTGTTTCAAGGCGCAGTACTGGGTGTTCTGACACTCATTGGAATCCTTAGCGCAGGTGGCCGCGTGTTGGACGGCATTGTTGACCCGCTTGTGGCCAATTGGAGCGACCGGAAGCGGTCTGCGTTTGGCAAGCGGCGCTGGTTCATGCTCTTGGGCGCAGCACCTTTCGCTGTGTTTGCCACACTGGTTTTTTTTCCGCCCGATGTCTCAGAGAGTGCGGCGAACTTCCTGTGGTTGGCCGTCGTTATTGCGCTGTACTATTTCTTTTTTGCCGTGTACGTCATCCCGTACAATGCGCTCATGGCGGAACTTGGCCACACGCCAGCCGATCGGCTGCTCATCAGTACGCTTGTTTCTGTCACTTGGGCGTTAGGCTTTGTATTGGGGAATAGCGCTTATGCGCTTCAAGGTGTGTTCGAAAGTTGGGGGCAAACGTCCGTTCAGGCTTTTCAAAATACCGTGGTGTTGCTTAATGTAATTGCCCTGGTTTTCATGCTTTTGCCCGCCATTTTTCTAAATGAAAATCGCTACGCCCGCCAAGCGTCCAGCGAGCACAGTCTTCGTCAGGCCTTGTCCGCCGTATTTGGAAACCGCAATTTTCGGTGGTTTTTGGCCTCCTTTCTGCTGTATTGGCTGGCGCTCACGTTCATTCAATTGGGCGTAGGGTTTTACACCACTTTATTGCTGGGTTTGGACAAAAGTATGGCGTTCACGTTTTCGCTCATTAGTTTTTTCGCGAGTTTTCTGCTCTATTTTCCTGTAAATCTGTTGGTAAAAAAATGGGGCAAACGCCGTGCAATGCTGACGGCCTATCTGGTGTTCGGAGCGATTTTCGCAGTCGTAGCCTTCGTGAAAAACATTCCATTGCCCAAAGAATGGTTGCTCTACGGGCTGGCGGTGGCGGCTGCCGGGCCTTTGGCCACATTCGGTATCTTGCCCAACGCTATCATCGGCGACGAGGTAGAGCGTGAAGAACGGGAAAGCGGCAAGCAGTTGGCCGGCATGTTTTTTGGCGTGAGCGCATTCACGATGAAAGTGGGCATTTCGCTCGCCAATTTGATTTTTCCGTCACTTCTGCTTTTGGGTAAAAGCTCGGAAAACCCCCTTGGGGTACAATGCACGGCTCTGGCCGCGTTGGTATTTTGCGTCACCGGCTGGTGGGCGTTCGGGAAATACAAAGAATAAGTCTCCCGTATTTTTTAAAAAGAGAAATTAAACCGCAAAACAGGAAAACCGGAGAACAGGAAAATATAAAACCAAACGTTTCGATTGTGAATAGGGCAAGATTTTGGCCCATTCGAGATTTTGTGCTTCCAAGTTTTGCGGTTTTATATTTTCCTGTTTTGCATTTTGCGGTTTAATTTCTCTTTTTAAAAAATCCGGGATGACTCAGGCTACTGCACCGGCTCTACCCCATCCACAATGTACTCAGTATCGCCTTGCCAGAAAAAAACCTGGTATCGTTGCTCGTAGTGGACACGGATTTGCTTCCCCTCTAGTCCCTGCAAGTCACTGGAGATTTTCGCATTCTTTACAGAAAACTCCCAAGCCGTCATCATGCCGTTGGGCGAGAGGTTGAGGGTGCCTTCGTGGGTTTTGAACACCACGCCACGGCGTGATATTTTAACCAATTGGCCGGAACGGTAGCCGTCGGAATAAGAAAGTTGGCTGTAAACGAAGTAGCCAAGGCAAACCAGGAAGAATACTCCGAGGATGACCCATAGGATGCGGCGGCCTATTTTTCGGGCGGCCTGCTTGGTTTGGCTGAGTTGGACTGACATAATTTATGTGATAATGTGATCCCACCTACGCTTTGGCTTCGGCGGGTAAAAATGTGATTCCCGCCTTCGCGCTACGCGCTATGGCGGGTAAAAATGTGGTCAATGGAGCGTGGTGCAAACTTACGAAACCCTGCTAACTGCCACTGCCTAAACCCCCTTCTTCTCTCCCCAAATTTGCACATGCAGCCGGTCGGAATACCGAAAGCCTTGGTCTTTGCAGATTTCGACGAGCCATTTGCGGCGTTGGGCAAGCGTACGCGCAGAAGTCCCTTCAGGCATAAGCCATACTTTTTCTGGGGCAATAGCGTATGTTTTCAGAATGCCCAAAACCTCCGCAAGGTCGGTTTTTTCGGCAATCACAAATTTAAAATTGGCTTTTGGCGAAGCTGCAAAAAAACGCAGCGCAGTGGGCTTTTCGCGCAAACGAAGCGGGTTGGCACTGTTCTCCAATTTGGGCGACACGTTGTATTGGTCTATGGCTACATCAAATGCTGGGGTAGGGGAAAGGGTGCCATTGGTTTCCACTTCAAAGCGGTAATCGCTTGATTTTGTGCGCAATGCCTCCATAAACGCCACCAGCGCAGGTTGCTGGAGCATGGGCTCCCCACCGGTGAGGACAACATTTTTGCAATGGAAGGCTGCCACTGTTTCAGCCACCGCATTCACCCCGCATTCGGCGATCCAGTCCTTTTTTACAAATTTTTGGTAGCCTGGTTTTGCGTCGTTGTCATGTGGATATCGAGTGCCTACCCAGTTCCAGGTGTAATCGGTGTCGCACCATATACAATGAAGGTTGCACAGGGAAGTGCGCACGAAAACGGAGGGCAAACCCGTGCTTTTGCCTTCACCCTGTATGGAATGAAAGATTTCGGGTTTGCCGTGCAAACGGGCTAGCTTGAGTGAATTGTAGTTGGGAGTGGGCAAGGACGGTTTTTGTGGGCAAAGGTAGTGGCTGTTTGGAATCCATTCTTTGGCTTTTCAATAGATGGACTCTAAATGGCCTCCTTTCTACGGACGGCATTATTATGTCTTACTGCTGCGCTTTTGAACGAGGGTGCCTCCAGTTATGAGACACCCTCGCTGCACAGCGTCAGTTCAAGCATTTAGAATATCAAGCCCGATGACTGACACCCAAGGTATAGCAGTTAGAACCATGAGAAAACGGGTTAAAGAACTATTAGGTGGAGATTAAAGCAGACTCGTGCCTGCCAGCACAAATGTAGAATTTAACCAAAGTTTTTTTGCTTTTTTTTGAAAAATATTCTGTGGTTGGATATGCTACGGATTACATCCAATTCAAAAAGCCTCAAAATCTCGGAGGTACAAGGTACACCTCGGAGGTCTTCGAAGACCTCCGAGGTGTACCTTGTACCTCCGAGATGTACCTTCACCGTCAATTATTAAGCGAACTATGCTTTATCTCTCGCTGACGGTGGCCTGCTCGGTGTTGTTGGGCTTCATTTTCAAACTTTTTGCACGTTTTGGCGTGGATGGTTTTCAGGCCATTGTTTTCAACTATTTCACCTGCTTTTGCTGCGGTTGGATTCATCTGGGGCATTTCCCCGTGCAAGCCGAACACTTCGGAACGCCTTGGATGCCTTACGCGCTGGTATTGGGGCTTATTTTTGTGAGCGGGTTCAATTTGGCGGCGCTTACGGTGCGTTATTTTGGGGTGACCATTGGGCAAATTATGCAAAAGATGTCCATCCTCATGACGGTGCCTTTTGCCATTTTGGCCTACCATGAGTCGGCGGGTTGGGTAAAAATAGTGGGAATATTGTTTGCGCTGGCTTCCATTGTTTTGGTCAATTGGCCGCGTACTCCGGAACTCCGTTCCGGGGTAGATACTACGAAAAACCTGCTCTGGATACCTATCGCCACCTGGATCTTGGCGGGCTTGCTGGAAGTGCTGCTCGTGCGCGTTCAAAACGAAGGTCTGTCCGACATGAGCGACCCTACCTTTATCATCAC
>JANMME010001086.1:0-4212 GCA_031373015.1 Saprospiraceae bacterium | reverse complement strand
CATTGTCGTAAATGAATGTGATCCCTATGGCATATTTATCGCCTTGAGTCGGGTGGGACGAGGTTGGGTCGCCATAAGCCGCTTTTACTTCGGTTTTGCTGTTCCCAACACCAATGTTTTTCAAAGTTTTCCCATCAAAAGGTGCAGCAAGCCTAATTCGGTCAATTTTCATTTGTGGATTGAAGGTGTCGTTGGTGGTCGGTTCGCAATATACCGTTGCTCCTTTGGAGGTATAAATGATGTAGTGCGTATAAACCCCGTTGGCTGACGGACTGATGGGGAATGGCGTACCAAACAAGTCAATCGCGACTTGAACCGCATCGCCGATTTTTACTTCCTTAATCCCTTCTCCCGGTAGAATTGCGTGTGCAGGTATTGTTGGGTCAGGGGTAGTAGTGTCATCGTCTTTTTTGCAGCCCGTCCAAGCGAGTGAAGCCAATAAAAGGCTGAGCGTGATGTGTTTAAATGTCATGACTAAAAAAATTTGATAGTGAGTAGAAATGTGTTTCAGTCTAAAAAATCTTTCGGGACGTTCTGGCGAACTGCAGGAATCGAGCGAATCAATGCGGTAAACGAAGCTCTGCGCGACACTAATTTTCGCAATTTTGTTTCTGCTTGAAACCTCTCCTGATCGTCTTCAGCATTCAGCCATTCAATAATGGCTTTATGGGTTTTGATGAATTGTTTCTGAATCAAGCGACGTAGGTATTTGGTGTTTTCTCTCGAACGTTCATTCTCCCCATTATGCAGCAAATCTAAAAGCCTTGCTGTATTCACTGCTTTAACATTGGCTTGGTCTCTTGCTTTAAAATTTGGTTTTTTGCCGTAAGTTGAAAGAGCGTACAAAATATCATTTTCTACATCGTCACTTGGTTTGCAAGGGTCAAGATAGCCCCCATCGGGTGTCTTGCGGGGTTTTATCATATTTGCCTTGTGATCCGACGGGAAGAGGTTTGTCCATTCAAAAACCAATTCTGGCTTCTCGCTAAAAGGGGCAAAATGCTCTACATCCATTTCGTAAGCACTCTCAAATTTTCTTTCTGTCAAATAGCATTTTTTTAAAAAATGGATTTCAAACGCCGTCAGAATATCACTAGTCCGATATTCTGATGGCTTGTTAGGCTTAGTATCTTGCCTCGGGTCTTGTTTGTACTTTGCTAACCGCTCCAAATAGTCTTGGACTTTGGGCAACTGCAAAGAAGCGGGCGGCTGAGCAGGTCTTTCGATATTTATCATGCCGATTCGAGTTCCTCTTCGAGTTGGATTACGGTTGATTCAAGTGAAAGGTGGAATTCCGGGCTGAGGTACTGACGGTTTTTCTCCAAAAGTATTTGGAGCGCAGCCAGCTTTTCTTTGGGCGATTTGCCATTATCAGAAATGCGCTCTGCTTCGGCCATAATGCCGTCAGCAATGTTTGAAAACTCATTGTCCAGACCAAAATGCGTTTGCATCAACTCCGAAAAACTGCTGCCTACCACCCAGTCTTTAGCCACTTCTTTTGTGGTAAGGTCGAACACTGTTGCGTCCTTGATGCTGGAAACCACTGCAGGGGAGTGTGTTGCCACGATGAACTGGATATTTGGGAAAAGCCGTGTCAGAAGCGGCATCACTTGATATTGCATCTCAAGGTGCAAGTGAGTCTCGGGTTCGTCAATTAGAACTAAGCCAGGGGGATCGAATGAGTTATTCTTGGTCGTTTTCTGAATCATATCCACGCGTACAAGTAGATCCAAAATAATCCTAACAAATGCAGAAAAGCCATCTGAAAGTTGGTTAAGGGTCACACGGCGCTTATCCGAAAACTCGATATAAAATTCATATTCCTTTGGAGAAAACGTCAATTTAAGTTTCTTGTCATCAAAGACATCTTGAAAAACCGACTCCAACTGATCGAAAAATTTGTCTGGCAAGTGTACTAACTTGCCATTATTTTCAATAATTTCGAATGCCTGATTAACTTTTTTGTTGACCAAAAACTGTTTTAGAAGTTCTGAAACGCCCTTCTCTTCGGAACGTTTTTGAAACTCCTCTTCGGAAATTGGAGATTTAACAATTCCGAGATTACCTCCCCGATGAGATTTGAAAAACTTGTATACTGACTTCCCTTTTCGGAGATAAGATCCAAAAGTGTCAAAAAAATCGCCTTTTACTGGCAAGTACTCAACATCTATTGGAGGAATATTTTTATCGGTATTTACCTTACTAAATTCATTTATGCTCGCCAAGATCGTCGTTTTCCCTGACCCATTTTTCCCCGTTAATATGAGGTGACGAAACGGCTTGTCTTCACCTGTCCCAATCGGGATGTCGAAATCCTGATAGGTATAGCAGTCGTTGATATGCAGCGACGTGAGGTATGGAAATTCTTGTTCGGTCATGGCCTGTTTTTGAATGCAAAAATAACCCTAAATAATGCATCATTCATAACTCCGCTGCGCCACCTTTACTTCCTCATACTCTAACTTCTCTTTGTGCAACTCGGCTTTCACGTCCTCGCCTTTCCATTCCCATGCCGACACGAACATAAAGTCTTTGTCGTTGCGCTGTGCTTCGCCTTTTTCTGTTTGATGCTCCTCTCGGAAATGCCCCCCACAACTTTCTTCTCTCGCCAGCGCGTCTTGGCACATCAACTCACCGAGTTCGAGGAAATCTGCCACCCGCCATGCTTTCTCCAATTCCGGGTTGAAATCGTCGGTGCGGCCAGGCACGAGCAGATCGCTCCAAAACTCTTTGCGAAGGCTTTGTATTTCGGCAATGGCCTGCTTTAATCCTGTTGCATTTCGCGCCATGCCACATTTGTCCCACATGATGTGGCCGAGGCGGCGGTGGAAACTTTCTGCGCTCTGCTTTCCGCCTATGGCCATCAACTGTTGTAAACGGGCATTTACGTCTTTTTCAACCTGGACAAATTCAGGTTGATCCGTAGAGATAGTTCCCGTGCTGATTTCTTTAGACAAGTACGAGCCGATGGTGTAAGGCAACACAAAATACCCGTCCGCCAGGCCCTGCATCAGTGCTGAAGCACCGAGTCGGTTGGCCCCATGATCGCTGAAATTGGCTTCCCCGCAGGCGTACAGACCTGGGACTGTGGTCATCAAGTCGTAGTCCACCCACAAGCCGCCCATGGTATAGTGTACGGCTGGGTATATCCGCATAGGCATCTCGTAGGGATTGTCGCCTGTGATTTTTTCGTACATTTCGAAGAGGTTGCCGTAAGCGGCTTCCACGGCTGCTTTCCCTTTGCGCTTGATGGCGTCGGCAAAGTCGAGGTAAACGGCGAGGCCGCTTTTGCCTACCCCCAAGCCCTCATCGCAGGCTACCTTGGCAGCTCGGCTGGCGATGTCGCGCGGCACGAGGTTGCCAAAGGCTGGGTAGCGGCGCTCGAGGTAATAGTCGCGGTCAGCCTCGGCGATTTGGCGCGGGTCGGTCAAACGGTCCTTGGCCGATTTGGGCACCCACACCCGCCCGTCGTTGCGGAGTGATTCGGACATCAGGGTCAGTTTTGACTGATAATCTCCTGAAACCGGGATGCAGGTCGGGTGGATTTGCGTGTAGCAGGGATTGCCAAAAAACGCGCCCCTGCGGTGAGCGCGCCAGGTGGCCGTCGTGTTGCACATCATGGCGTTCGTACTTAGGTAGAATACGTTGCCGTAGCCCCCTGTGCAAAGCACTACAGCGTGTGCAGCGTGGCGTTCGACCTTGCCCGTCAACAAATTGCGCACGATGATGCCCCGGCATTTGCCGTCAATCGTCACCACGTCGAGCATTTCATGTCGGTTGTAAAGTTTCACGGTACCCAGTGCCACTTGACGGCTAAGGGCTTGGTAAGCCCCGATGAGCAGTTGTTGGCCAGTCTGGCCACGGGCATAGAAAGTGCGCGAGACCTGTGTGCCGCCAAACGAACGGTTGTCCAAAAGCCCGCCATATTCGCGAGCGAAGGGTACGCCCTGCGCTACGCATTGGTCAATAATGCCATTGCTTACCTCGGCCAAGCGGTGAACGTTGGCTTCTCGGGCGCGGAAGTCGCCACCTTTGATGGTATCGTAGAAAAGGCGGTAGACCGAGTCGCCATCGTTTCGGTAGTTTTTGGCAGCATTGATGCCGCCTTGTGCAGCGATAGAGTGAGCCCGGCGTGGGCTATCGTGGAAAGTAAATGCTTTGACATTGTATCCCAATTCTCCGAGGGAAGCAGCAGCAGCGGCACCTGCCAAG
>JANMME010001025.1:0-4823 GCA_031373015.1 Saprospiraceae bacterium | reverse complement strand
AAACGGATATCGGCAGAGTCGTGCACAAAATCACCGAGTGCGTAGTAGACGGCATCGCCTGCTTTATTGAAAGTGAGGTGTGCCGTGTGTTGCCGTTTCACATCATTGAACTCCCATGGGGATACTGCCATCTTTTGGCTTGGGCCTAAAATCCCGTCTGCACCATCTGCCTTGAGGAGTTTTATCGTGTTCCGTTTTGGATTTTGCCGATCCTTTTTAAAATCAAAGCGATAGGCTGAGAAGTATAGTTGACCTTCAAAGGGATATGCAACATATTCGGAATAGTCAACCGTGCTGACGTTGGCCGTATCCAGGCGGTAGCAAGTGTCTCTTACACAGTTTTCACCTTTAATGGTATAAGGATTTTTAATGCCGTCCTCATTGGCCCAGAGGCAAAGTGCTGCCTGATCCTTTGCGATTTTGAGCAGATCATCTGGAAGTGCAGGAATTTGGGGGGTGGTGGCTAAGGAATCGTATATCACCCAAGCACCATCATAATCACCTTTTCTGAATTTCACATCGGCCAAGCGCAATTTGGGTGAATAGTCGCTTGGTGATGGGTTTATGCCATGATCTACCATGCGCTGAAAAGCCGCTTCGGCGCTATCAAGCGAAGCGATGGCAAACGCGGACTCCCCGTAGCCTTTGAGCGCTTCCACATGAAAGGGCTCCGGCTTCAGCACAAAACTGTAATATTTCATGGCTGCGTAAAAGTTCTTCCTGCCAAAGGACTCATCAGCCTTTTTCATCAACTTGCTGACAGAAGGGCCGCGCTCGCGCTCATCTACTTCATTGAGCCTGTCGGAAACAACCGTTCTATACCTCGTGGAATCTACGCGCCGAATGGTGGAATCAGGCGCTTGCCCCCGAGCAACTTGTGCGCTCAGAGAAAAAATCAGGAAGAGAAATATCGAGCAGACGTGCTTCATCTTTTGGATTGAAAATTTATGAAGTGATGAAGTGATAGAGAGATGAAGTGATTTGGTCCGAGCTTTCATCAAATCATCACTTTATCGCGTCATCGTTTTATCACTTTATCAAATAATAGGGCAGGATTTGAATTTTTGTAAGGGCTTTACTTTGTAAAGGCGATAGATCAACGAAAATTCCGGGCCGCCACGACGTTCTGTAACGAGTTCGCCAGCACGAGAAAAGACATCCCAGTCAAAGGTGGCCCCAAAAGTCCAAGTTCCGTACAGCACTTCCAGGCGTGGTACGAGCGCATTGTTGTAACGGTGCCGCCAATCCACGCCAACTTGTACAGCAAGTTCTTTGTAACGGGATTTGTTCAAGTGCATCCGAACGCCACCACCGTACACGATCTCGCTATATTTGCCTTGTTGCTGGAAAAGGCCCTGTGCCATCAAATCAAATTTTTCGGACAATTGGAACATCCCCAATCCGTAAAGGGTAAGTTTGTTGTAAAGCCGCACCTCGTCCGTTGAAGTCACGGAGGATGCCCAAAAGTCGTGGGCTGGGCGGTTGATGTGGTGCATGGCACCGCCGATGTCGAGCCGGGTACGCTTGCGTGGCGCCTGAAGCCTGAGGTTGGCACCTGCGCTGAAATCAAAATATTTTAGGCTCGTGCTGCTCAAATCTTCCGTAATGGCAGCGCCCGGGTCGTACATCCCGTCAATATATTGTTCCCCAAAAGAAATGTCGTCTGTGCTGAAAGAGCGCTGGCCAAACATCGGTGTGACACCCGCCGAGATAAAATGGTTTTTCCCAATGGGCAAGGTCACGGCAATCGGAATGCCCACTTGCAGGGATTGGAGCGCAAGGTCGCCTTGTTTGTCGTAGTTGAGCAAAAGTGAAGCGGTGACAAACTTGTCGTACCGTCCGCGAGTAAGGTAAACCTTGTTTTCCACCGAGCCGGAAAAAGTAGTGTACGGCACGCGCACTGTGCGCCACTGCTGACGGTAGTTGCCCACAAAGCGCAGATCTCCACCGAACACCCCGGCAAGCCCGGGATTCAGATTGAGGGGAGCGTTCCCGAACTGTGAAAAATGTATGTCCTGAGCTGTCAAGCTTAGAGCCGACGACAACAGCGCGAAAATGAAGATTCGCCGGAACGGAACGAGTAGTAATTTAGATGTGTTCACATGCATGTTTTTTAGCATTTGGACTACCGAGTAGTGTTGCAAAATTGATGCCTACAATGGGTCCTTAGAAGTCTGGTTTTGTCGCAAAGACGGCATAAGCCGTGCAAATGACGAGTCATTGACTGCAAAACCCAAAAGGATGCCACAAATTATTACTACGAAGGGAAGGACCAAACAGCTACAATAAAAAGTGTGTTGCTGCAAATCAGTCCATGAGACGGGGAGGGAATTCGGCGTAAAGGTAACGACCTTACCAAGCAATGCAATTCTTGTGCCAAAAAAAAGCAGGAAAAAAAATGTCGGTTTTTTGCCAACTCAAACTTTCGCCAATTTCCATTTTCCTTTTTTGAAAAGCCAGATTGCCGCAAGCGCCATGCCCGACTCGGCAAGGACAATGCTCCAAAAGACGCCTGTTGAGCCCCACCCGCAAGGAAACGCCAAAAACCAGGCTAATGGTGTTTGTATCAGCCAGAAAAAAATTAAATTGAGCAGCGTGGGCGTGAACGTATCGCCCGCACCATTGATGGCCTGGGTCAAAACCATGCCCCAACCATAAAAAACATAACCTCCGGCAATGATGCGAAGCGCCAACGATCCAGTCTTTACTATTTCAGGGGTTTGGGTAAAAAATTGAATCAATTGCGGGGCGGCAACGAGGCAAATAACGCCGATTATCCCGAGGAAAAGAAGGTTGAAGTAGCCTGCACGCCAGGCAGATTGTTCAGCGCGTTCTGGATGACCCGCGCCCAGGTTCTGGCCGACCAGCGTGGCGGCCGCATTGGCCATGCCCCAAGAGGGCAGGAGGCAGAAAATGACGATCCGTATGGCGATGGTATAACCCGCCACTACTTCTTTGCTGATTTGGCCCAAAATAAAAACCATAAAAATCCAACTCCCTGAGGCAATCAGATATTGCCCTGCGCTGCCCGATGCCACACGAAGTAGGGTGCCGATGATGTCCCATTGTGGGCGGACCATGGCCCAGCGCAACTTGATAATTCTTCCAACGCCAAACAAATGCCACAACTGGTATCCCACACCGACGGAGCGACCAATCGTGGTTGCAATGCCACTGCCCAAAACGCCCATGGCCGGAATCGGCCCAAACCCAAAAATGAAAATAGGGCAAAGCACAATGTTTACTCCGTTGGCGATCCAGAGTGCCCGCATAGCGGTGGCCGCATCGCCTGCGCCCCGGAAAATGCCGTTGAGCATCCAAAGGAGCAGAATGGGCAAATTGCAGGTCAAAAGCAAGCGGGTGAACTGATGCCCCGTGGCCGACACACTTTGGTCGTGCGCCATCACCCTCAAGATTTCTTCTGCAAAAAAATAACCTGGAATGGCAATTACCGCTGACAAAACTACGGCAATAAGTATCACCTGCGCCCCTGCCCGCGCTGCTGCATCCCGGTTGCCCTCACCGATGCGCCGTGCCACCATGGCCGTAGCTGCTGAGCTCAACCCTATGGCAATGGAGTAGACCAACATCAGCACCGATTCAGTGATGCCTACTGTCGCAATGGCTTCGGGGCCGACTTTTGACACAAAGAATATGTCCACCACGGCAAATAGAGATTCCATCGCCATTTCCAGGATCATGGGGATGGACAACAAGACGATGGCGCGGTCAATACTGCCTTTGGTGAATTCTTGCTCCTCGCCGTTGAGGGCTTGGCGGAAGACGCGGCGGATAAAGTGGAGGCGGGATTCTTTGCGTGGTTCAGATGACATGGGAAAATTGGGGGCGAGCACCTTGGCTTATTTCAGCCCAAGAAAGTCGCAAAATGCACGATAAGTGAGTATTTGTGTTTGACCAAAATGCTTCAATGCTAGCAAGGGTTTATCGCCTGTCACGAGAAAATCTGCTGAAACAGTTTGACACAAATCCAACAGGTAGTTGTCCTTTGAATCTATGAAATCTGCGGAGCGATGAACAATATCAACCACGATGGCTTTTGCATTCATCAGCTCAACGGTGGCAGCAACTCGTTCGGGCTTTAAGTACTTTTGTAATTTGGGATAATGCCTAGCACGTTCAAACTCATCCAAAAGTTCCGAACAAGCGAACAACTCAATGTCTTTTCGCAGCAGGATTTGGAGAATATCGTTCAAATGATTCCCAATGGCATAACTCAGCCAAATATTGTTGTCAAAGATGACTTTCATCCTTTCGGGGAGTGGCCGTATCGCATTTCCATGAGAATATCTGAAATTTCCTCATCCGATAATTTGGGCTGTTTTGGTGCACTACGGATATATCGCCGAATAATATCTTCCAGTGACTCCACCTTCACAAACTCTAGTTTGTGGAGCATTTCCAGAAAGGCCTCCATTTTGGAGGCTGGAACGGTAAGGATTAATTTTTGCGCTGGAGCGGTCATTATTTCAAAATTTTTTACAAAAGTAGGCGGTAAAAGTTGAATGGACAATCTTTATTGGCTTAGAAATGGCTAAGTACCAGCCTTGTGTTTTTAGAGATATCAAGTACTGTATGAAATGTTTTAGCCCCCTATTAATCAGACAATCGTACGAAGGTTAAGAAATAACTGCTCCTTGGTGTTTATCTTTGGATACATCCATGACGTTCAAAAAGATGTCCAATTTTGCGCCCAAATAAAGCAAACCGTTTAACGTGCATATTTTCTGTTTAGATCAAGCAAAACCCAACCTTACCTTCGCTTTTTTGTTTTCCCCAAAATGTACGCCGGAACGCTGTTTCGG
>JANMME010000999.1:0-9869 GCA_031373015.1 Saprospiraceae bacterium | reverse complement strand
GTTGGGTCACTTTGAATCACCCCGACACTATACAGACAGGTTGGCGGGTTAGCAAAAAACAATTCCCCAGTCTCACCAAAAAACCTTTTTTTTGTAGGAAATTTGGACAGCAAAAGAATCAGCCATGAGCGCACTACAAATCACAACCACCAGCGATCGCTTTTTGATCAGCCTTGACCGGAAAGCCATCAAACGAGAATCCTTGCTCCGCTTGTTGGAACTCTTCCGCTTGGAAATGCTTGCAGAAAGGGTTGATTTTGAAGCATCTATTGAGGGCCTGGGTGAGGAAGTCGTGGCTAATTGGTGGGAAAAGAACAAGGAATCATACCTTAATCTTACACAATAAACGTTGCTGGCTGTAGCCTTCGAGATTTGTCAACTTCTTACTTTTTTCTATTTCTTTTGAAATTTCCTCTCGGTCTTCTCCCAAATTTCAATTCAAAATCATCCATAAAATCGTCTTCCGTTCTTTCCGCAACTTCTCTACCGGGAATGTCCGTAATCACTATTCTTGCCGAATACCGCTCCCAACCCACGGCAAGATTGAGCAATTGGAGTTGCTTTCGGACTCTTTTGGGCAGTCCATCCGGTTCGATTTTGTCATCTGTGATGCCAAATTTGAAAACCTCTTCTTCTTGGCTATCCCAAATTTCATAAATCAAATGAAAAGAGATATTTTGATGGGAGTTCCCGTGAAACATAGTCGTTATTCCCAGCCGGTTTCGTTGCTACCAGTTTCGTAATTGTATTTGGGAGGGTGGATAAATGCTCTGCCCGTTTTCAATTGAAAACTATCGGAGGCAAGATTTAAAAGTGGCGAAAAAGAATATCCAACCGGCCATTCATTGGGATGGGAAAGTATGTTTTCAAAAAAGGCTTTGCCGTTGGCTACCACGCCACAGCGGTCGTACAAAAAATAATCATCCGAAAGTTGGTTCAAATCTTTGCCATTCAAAGAAGCTTTGGCGTGCTGGCGGGTATCCAATTGCCAGAGTTTTTTGGATAAAATATCTTCAAATTGGTGTATCGAAGCCAGCGGCATTTTTGACAATTCCTCCACCGCAGGAACCAAAACCGCTTCGTTTTGACCTTGTTTTGACCAATCCAGTTTTTCAATGATTGCCCAAAAATCTTCGTCAGTGAGCCATTCGGCACTGTCCGGGATGTTTCGAACATGGATTTCTAACTCCGCCGCATGACCGAAACGGTCTTTGATTTCTTCGACCAATGCGGCATCCAAAGCAGCAACATTGATATTGAAAACGCTTTCCATTTTTTATTTTTTTACTTTTATCGTTTGTAAAAATTCCCCTCACTCAAACACCTCCTTCAACGGCAGCTCAATGCCCAAAACCTTGTCCACAAGCGTTTGGTCAGCCCGAAAATACATACAGTCGTCGGGGGAGGAAAAAACGCAAATGGTGGTAAGCGGAAGCAATACGAGCCAACAGGATTTCACGCCGTGTGCAAAATATTCGCGGGCTTTGTCCGTAAGTTCAGTGAGCGATTGGGTGGGTGAAATGATCTCGACGACACAGAGCGGCGCCTCTTTCACTTTGATGAGATCGTTTTTGAAGTCAAGCGGACGTTTGGGATAAATCGAAATATCCGGGACGGAAGGCCAATCGGCAAGGTCGAGGCTGAGTTCGGAGATAAGTCTGTAATTTTTGTACACAAACAAAAGTGCAATCAGGTTGGCTTGAATGGAGCCATGGTTGAATGAGGGCATAGGCTTATTTCGTTCGGTTTCGTAATCGGAAACGATAAATGTGTCTTCGTAGGTTTGAAAATTCTCGTGAACAGCCATAATCTTCTATTTTGATGCAAATATAACCAATTTTCTTTCCAAAATTTGCCACCCGGATTTACGAAAGTTCAAACCCGACATTTAACCCTTTCTGGCACTACTTTTGCCCCCTCGATAACTCCCCAGCCGACCAAGTTATTTTAATCATTTAATCCGCTTTCACACCCTGTGCCGATACTTACTCGAATTCCGATTCCATGCCGCCTTGCGCGGCTCTTTCCGCTGCTTTTCCTGTGGGGACTGCACGTGCCGTTGTTGGCACAATGCACCCTTTTGTGCAACGATGGCATGCAAGTTTCCCTTGATCCCGCCGGTCAAGCGCTCATCACCTGGCAGATCATGGCCCCCAATGCCGGCAGTTCTTGCCCCGGGCCACTCACGGTCACGCTGTACAATTCCGTCGGGCAACAACTTCCCAACCCGCTTACCTGTGCCCACATCGGCCAAACCATAACGGCCAGAGTGAGGCACACTACCTCTGGCAATTTCTGCACGGGCACTTTGGAGGTCATTGACGCGCTTTCGCCAGCGCTGAGCAACTGCGGCGACAAGTTCATTTTCTGCAACGAAGATTCTTCGCCAGAGGCCGTCGGTTTCCCCACTGGGGCGGATAATTGCACCGCTCCCATTGATTTGAATTTCAGCCATTTTGACACAGAAACTTCGCTCGGTTGCGGAACTTACCAGAACGGCCACCAGGTGCTGAAACGCATTGACCGCAACTGGACGGTTTCCGACGACCACGGCAACAGCAGCAATTGCCTCCAACGGGTATGGCTCAAGCATATCACATTTGCGGATATCGCGTTCCCGCCCAACCGCGACAACATTTCCTCCCCCGCGCTCGATTGCAGTCAAAATCCCAACGACCTTGATTTGACCGGGCAGCCGATGGTGAACGGTGTTCCGGTGGGTGCCTCGCCCGAATGCGAGATTGCCGTGACCTTTTCTGACCAAACCATCGTGCATTGCGCCCCGGCAGGTTTTACCGTGCTGCGGAATTGGACTATGGTTGATTTTTGCAATGGTACTTTTAACAACCGAACCCAAATCATCAAGGTTGAAGACACCAAAGCGCCGTTATTGACAGTGCCCAACGACATCACGGTGGGCACGGATGGTTTTTACTGCACCGGCTCAGTGACACTGCCACAAGCCGTTTTTAGCGATAATTGTTCGGCAGTGACGGTGGTGCCCTCCTGGATTTATGGCACGGGTTACGGGCCTTTTTTGAGTGTGGCAGAAGGTCAACACCTCGTCACCTACACTGCCACGGATGCCTGCGGAAATGCCACCACTGCTACTATGATGGTGACGGTGGTGGATAACAGTCCGCCGCAAGCGATTTGTGGCTCCGACCTGCAAGTATCACTGACCAGCAATGGCGTAGGTTATGTAAACGCAGCCAGCGTGAATCAAGGAAGTTTTGACAACTGCGGACCGGTATTCCTTACCATTAGCCGCGACGAAATAGAATATACCCCGCAAGTACAAGTGACCTGCGCCGACCAAGGCATGCCGCTGATGCTAACGCTCAGAGTGGTAGATGCCGTTGGCCTCGAGAACTTTTGCCAAATGGAGGTGACCGTGCGCGATTTTTTGAAACCAACGATACAATGTCCGCCAAACAAGACGCTGACTTGTTTGCAGGATTACAACAACCTGAACCTCACCGGGCAGGCCACTGCTACGGACAATTGCGCCTTGCAAAGCATTACACACCAAGACTTTGCAAACATCCAGCCCTGCAATATCGGCTCCGTTACACGCTGGTGGGTGGCCACGGATTCGGCGGCCAATACCAAAACTTGTAGCCAACTGATTACCGTTAACGTGATCAACACAACAACGGTCTCATTTCCTACGGATAGGATTGTGCCGGGCTGTGGACATCCCGACAGTCTTTTGCCAATTGCCACCGGTAAACCGCTTATTGGTGGACAAGCCTGTTCGCCGCTTTCAGTGAATTACACCGATCAGATTTTTAGCATCGCACCGCCAGCCTGTTTCCGCATTTTCAGGTCCTGGAAAGTAATTGATCACTGCATTTACAACCCCAATGGCGGCTCGGCGGGCGTTTGGGAACATACGCAGATCATTGACGTGGTGGATCATACGCCGCCGGCGCTTTCTATCCCTCCGGATATTACAATGAGCGCCGACCCCTTGAATTGCACCGGTATGGTGACCATGCCCGATGTAACCGCCACCGATTGCAGCAACCAAATTACTTTCTCGCACAACAGCAACTTCTCTGGGGCTGGAAGCACGAACAACGCTTCCGGACAATACCCGCTCGGGGTGCATTTTGTCACCTTCACGGCCGCTGATGGCTGCGGAAATTCTACACAACAAACGCTTCGCATCACGGTCAAAGACCTCACGCCGCCCAAAGCGGTGTGCCTTCCTGGAATCTCTGCAAATATTCAAGCCTCGGGTTCTGTGACGCTCGACCCGCAAAATTTCGATGGGGGCTGTTCCGACCTTTGCAGTCCACAAAACAGTCTACTGTATAGCATTGCGCCATCGGTTTTTGATTGTCAAGAGACTGGCATTCAACCCGTTGTGCTCACAGTTCGGGACACCGCCGGGAATACGGCCACTTGCAATACGCAGGTATTGATACAGGACAATGCTCATGTTTGTGGCGGCGGCGGTATAACGCATCAAGTTGAAGGCCATATCCGCACCGAAACGGGGCTTCCCGTCAATAACATTTCCGTTTCCCTTGCCGCAAATGATACTGGCATGTACACCGACACAGATACAACGGGCTATTTCGGATTTAGCGATGTGCCAGCAAGTTTGACGTACAGCCTAAAGCCCTACAACAATGCCAACTGGGTCAATGGTGTGACGACATACGACCTTGTGCTCATCTCGAAGCACATCATTGGGACAGAACCCCTAAACTCGCCCTACAAAATGCTCGCCGCCGACGCCAATAATTCCGGCTCCATCACGACCTTCGACATTGTGCAACTGCGCAAGATCATACTCGGTGTGCTTGATTCACTGCCAACCAATACTTCCTGGCGCTTTGTGGACTCCACGTTTGTTTTTCCGGATTTGCAAAACCCTTTTGTAGGCCCTGTTCCTGAAGAAATTGTTTTTGATTCTTTGATTTTAAACCAGTCCAGCCAAAATTTCATTGGCCTGAAAGTGGGCGACGTGAACGGAAGCACCAATCCTGCCGAAGCCCGGACACCACACGACACGTTGTTTTTGTATCTGCCTGATCGTGATTTCCATTCAGGGGAAAGTTTCGAAATACCTGTCTTTTTGGAAAACTGGGCGTCGCTCGAAGGTTTGCAATTTGAATTAAAAATGGATCCCGAGCAAGTGGAATTGGAGCGGGTGGGGTTTGCGCGGCCTGATCTTTTGGGGCAACCGAATATCGCCATGAAAGCGGATGGGTTACTCTCCGTGAGTTGGGATAATGCACGTGTGGAACACCTTGGAGCTGTGCCACACGTTGCCAGCCTTTTCACTTTGCATCTTCGTGCAAGGGCAGATTCAGACCTTCGCTCGGCGCTGGAAATATCAAGTTCGAGGCTTTCGCCAGAGGCTTATCGCGTTGAAAACGAGGAACATGCAGCAATCTCCTTGCAATTTAAAAGGACAGTTTTGGGGGTTAATGGCTCTGAATTAGCGATTTTCCCCAATCCGAATTCGGGGGAGTTTTATGTTAATAATCCGTTTGTTGCGGCATATGCGCAATTTCGGGTTTGGGATTTGAACGGAAAAGCGGTTTGGGAAAAACAAGGAATCCTGCCAGAGCGAATTGAGGTAAAAAGCCTTGCTCCGCTCCCACGAGGAATTTATTTTATGGAATTAAAAAGCACCACGCAAGTGATGTCGGGGAAAGTGGTTGTGCTGGAGTGACCTTGCTTTTTTCGTTCTGGAATGATCCGCAAAAAGTGTCCATGATTTTTCAGGTGCCTTGGGATGACCTTTGGTGCATCAATTTGCAGACAAATTTCCTCACACTTTCAAGCATCTGTTCCATGAAAAAATCGCTGTTCTCAATTATTTTCGCTGTCAGTTTCTCCCAACTGGGTTATTCGCAAACCGTCCGGATGGACTCCACTTTTTCCGGAGATGGGATTTTGGTCAGCAATGTCACTTCCTACTATCAACGTTATGGTAGTGCAATCAGACCTCAACCCGAAAGTAAAATATTGGCCTGTGGCCACCCGATATCATCTCCGGCGACCAAACTTTCCATCGTGCGGTATCTTTCGGATGGGGAGGTTGACCCTACCTTTCTTTTCACTGGACACATCAGTTTCCAAGGCTACGCTTGCGTCATCGGTTTGCAGGAGGATGGCAAAATTCTTTGCGGTTTTCGTACTGGATTGATTCGGATGCTTGCCGACGGGTCGATAGATAATACTTTCGGCACAAATGGGTTTGTGTCGCATACCCCAAATTATGACGTTACAGCCTTGATAAACCTTCCCAACGGGAAAATCGCAGCCGTGGGCCATAGAAATGACGACCCTACCTTGGGGTACGTGGTTAGGGTTTATCACCCAAATGGGACGCTCGACTCCTCGTTTTCTAATGATGGGATACTCACCTACAAACATGGCGCAGGGATTTCTAGCATCATGAACGCTCTAGTCCAAACCGATGGAAAAATTTTGTTGGAGGGTGATTATTATGCACCCAACGCAGAAATTAAGTTTACCTTGCTTAGGCTGACTCCTGAAGGAGCGTTCGATCAATCTTTTGGTATCAATGGGTTTGTTGATGATGTTCTCAGCGACAACAATCAAGCTTTTGGATTGGCCATTCAAGCAGATGAGAAAATAGTTGTCACCGGTTATATGGGGAATCCCAAAAAATTGGTAGTCCTCCGGTATTTGCCAAGCGGCATCAGGGATACCAATTTTGGGGTTGATGGCCTTCTGGTCATTGACGAACTGGCAAATGGCATTGATGTGTTGATTAGGGAAGACGGAAAAATATTGGTGTTGGGCCGGGTAGAGGATACCCCAACAAACAGCACTCAGATCTTCTTGGCGCAACTTATGGCAGACGGGACGCTTGATGCTGCGTTTGGAAACAATGGTATTTTTATCAGCACTGTTACGGCCTCTTGGGGGCTTGGGCCGTATACGATGTTTCTGACAGAAGGCAACAAATTAGTTGTAGGAACGAATAGTTCGCTCAATTCAAATCCGCTGATTATAGCGCGGTTCATTCTGGAACTCAACGTAGGCATCCTGAATCCCGACTCCGATATCCAAGAGAATTTGCTCATCTACCCCAATCCTATCACCGAGCACTTCACCCTCAATTTCGCCCTAAATGATCCCGAAAGCGTCAGCATTGATCTTTTCGATATGAATGGGAAACTCGTGAAACACCTGGCTCAGGAACAACTTTTCGATGCTGGGGAACACAACGAATCTTTCCAATTACCTCAGGAAATGCCTTCCGGGAATTATGCCTTGGCCATTTCTATTCGAGGAAAAACCGTGTCGAGCTTTCAAATCATGAAAAAATAAGGTATCCCAACCCGTCCTATGTTATTGTTCACACGTCCCTAAAGTCATAGGACGGTTTTTTTGTTTTCTCACGCCCGCTTCCGATACGTCCATACGGCCAATGCATTTGCCGATACTGCATACCCCAACACGGTGTAAAAATTGTGCTTAATGTCTTCAAAACTAGCGCCTTTCAACAGCACCAGCCGCATAAACTCTACAAAATAAGCCACCGGGTTTATTTTGTTCAGCACCTGCGCCCAGTCGGGCATGCTCGTCACGGGGGTGAACAAGCCACACATCAAGATAAAAATGATGAGGAAGAACCAGGCGGTAAACATGGCTTGCTGCTGAGAATCTGCAAAGTTTGAAATAAGAAAACCGAGTCCCAACATACAGGGCGTGAACACAGCAGTATAGGCAAACACCAGACCGAGACTGCCCAGCATCGGAATATCGAACACCAATTTACCCACGGTAAGGCCGATGGTCATCATCACCAAAGACAGCAGCCAGAAGGGGAGCAATTTGCCCAAAATAAACTGCCATTTCTTCAGCGGGGTGACGTTCAATTGCTCGATGGTGCCGATCTCACGCTCCCGAACGATGTTTAATGCCGTGAGAAAACAAATGATCAATGCCACGATTTCACCCAAAATGCCTGGCACCATAAAGGTTTTGTAGTCGAGTCGGGGGTTGTACCAGTTGGAGTAGGTGATGTTTATTTGTTTATTTGGGGATATGGGGATTTGGGGACCCTCGATCTCCGCCAGACGAGGCGCCCATTTTTCGGCAAATTCAACGTTAAAATCGCGGATGATATTCCCTGCATAGCCCATTCCCAGGCCTGCTTTAGTAGCGTTGATCGCGTTGGCGTTGAGAGACAGCGGGGCCGTTCCTTCGCGCACAAGGTTGCGTTCAAAATTGGAAGGTATTTCCAGAATCATATCAGTGCGGTCATCTGCCATTTCGTGGTCGGCCATGGCAGTTGTGGGCATTTGATGGACATGGAAATAACCCGAAGCGCCCAACTTGGCGGCCAATTGACGCGAAGTGGGTGAATGATCATGATCCACCACCACTAGTGAAAGGTTTTTGACCTCGTAGTTGGCCGCGTATGAAAGCAATAACGTCTGCACAACGGGCATTACCAGCAGCAGTGGCAACATGGTTTTGTTGCGAAAGACTTGGAGGAATTCTTTCTGGACGAGGAAGAAGACGGTGCGCATGGCTTGGATGGTGATTGGTAAATTGGTGATTTGTGGACCCGCCTTCGCCCCCGCCCGCCAAGGCTCGGCAGGTGGGAAGGCTACGGCGGGTAAATTTGTGGATTGGGGAATTGTTGGATTTTGTAGGTTTGTGGGCAATTATTGAGCTCACAAAAGTCCAACAAGCCGCGATGAAATTGAAATTTCAACGATATTTTTATCGGAATCTATTCTTTACCCGCCGTAGTTTTCCCGCCTGCCGTGGCTTGACGGGCAGGAACGAAGGCGGGTTTCACCTTTACCCGCCGATTCATCCGCCGAAGTCTTGACAGAGGCGGAAGTTTTAACGAAGGCGGGTTACAAACTTTCTACTATGACTAACCGTCGTTCCTTTATCCGCCAATCTGCCGCTTTGCTCGGCACGCTCGCGTTGCACCAAAATTTGGCTGCTGCATTTCCAGAAATTCAAGCCCCGCCCTCTTTCACCAAGCTTGGGGCGGGTGACCCCGCCTCCGCCAAGGCTACGGCGGGTGAAGACGACGACTTCTGGCGTCAAATCCGCCTCGCCTACGCCGCCAGTCCCAACATTATCAACCTGAACAATGGCGGCGTGAGCCCATCTCCCAGGGCTACCATGGACGCGCTCGATTACTACAACCGTATGTGCAGCGAGGCCCCGTCCTATTATATGTGGCGAATCCTGGATCAGGATCGCGAACCGCTACGCGACAATCTGGCCACGCTTGCGGGAGTAAGTTCCGACGAGATTGCGATCAACCGCAATGCCACAGAATCGTTGAATACCATCGTTTTTGGGCTTAACCTAAAGGCCGGAGACGAGGTAGTGTTGTCAAAATACGACTACCCCAATATGATCAGTGCCTGGAAACAGCGCGAAAAACGCGATGGCATCAAACTCGTATGGGTTGATCTGGATTTGCCTTCAACAGACGAAGATTACCTCACGGAAGCATATACCTCAAAGTTTACGGCCAAAACCCGTATCGTTCACGTCACGCATATCATCAACTGGAATGGCCAGATCATGCCCGCCCGGCGCATCGCAGATGCTGCACACAAGCAAGGCGCAGAGATGTTGCTGGATGGCGCCCATTCCTTTGCCGTGCTCGACTATAATATCCCAGACCTGGGTTGCGACTACTGGGGCACGAGTCTGCACAAATTTCTTTGCGCTCCCATCGGCACAGGAATGATGTGGATAAAAAAAGACAAAATCCCAGGCATTTGGCCCCTGCTTTCCAACGGAGACCCTAATGGCCCGGATATTCGAAAATTTGTAAGCCTCGGCACCCGTAGCTTCCCGATCGAAATGGGCATTGGTTATTCGCTTGACCTACA
>JANMME010000984.1:0-2569 GCA_031373015.1 Saprospiraceae bacterium | reverse complement strand
CACAGGGTCAAAATAAACGAAGCTAGCCAATTGGCCGTGAACGACATGCTGCTAAACCTCAAGCGACAGCCCATTCCGCCCCCTGAAAACGAACACAAGGCATTGGCAAAAGCGGAGACAACCACTAAAATCAGTAGCCCTTCTATAAAACCGAGTCAAAAAATAAAAAAAATAGGAAAAACTGGCCAGGCCACTTCAGAATTAAACAAAATCCAGAAAGCCCCTTCCGTTGGCCCTTACCTTCCCTTGCAAGAACTCAACAAACCGCTCAACCAATATACCTCGCTGATCGAAACTTTCCGCGCACGCGACCGAAGCTCGCTTTTGAAGGAAGCAAAAATACGCCATGGACTTAGTGACAACATCGTCCAAACCCGTAAGAATCAGGTAATAGCCAGGCGACTCGATTGGGTGAAAACGGGTTATGAACTTTACAACAAGTATAGTTTTGCGCTTATTTGCTTCATATTTCTGTTTATTGGCGCTCCAATGGGGGCCATCATCGGTAAAGGCGGCTTTGGATACCCCATTCTCGTATCCATCATCTTTTTTGTCACCTTTGTGTTTCTGGCCATCCTCTGCCGCAAACTGGCAGAATCCTATCTGATGACCCCGTTTTGGGCTGCCATGACCCCCTGCGCCATCCTCGCGGTTTTTGGAATCTATGTCACCCGCAAAGCGATGAACGACTCCCGACTGTTCAGCACAGAGGGATTGGAAAGGTTCCTTTTCAGGCTCAGGCTCGCCAAAAAGCAAAAAATCGCGCTTGATGCCCCATGAAAAAGATATGGGAATACGACTGGTTCTTTGTCCCCGTTGCCATGTTCTTCGGGTTTTGCGGCATGCTTGCGATGGTGGTGCCATATAGCCATGAAATATTGTTTTTCAATAACTTGCGCTACGAACCCTTCAATTCCCTGTTCCAGTTTCTAACTTATTTCGGGGAAGTATGGGCCTACCTAGTCTTTGGCGTGGCAGCCCTTTTTTGGCGGCCACGTTATGCGTTGATCATTGCTTTGGTGGGGCTGCTTGCAGTGCCTGTCATGTATCTTTTGAAAGATGCCATCGGTGTGGATCGCCCCATCACATTTTTCGAAAAGAGAGCTGCTTTGGCGCATATCGTTTTGGTGCCAAGTGCTGACATGAACCGAGGCCAAACGAGTTTCCCTTCCGGACACACTATGGCAGCTTTTGCGCTTTTCAGCTTGCTTACGCTCATGGCAGGACGCAAATATGCGCGCTGGGGCCTGGCATTTGCAATGCTTGCGATTCTTGTTGGTATTTCAAGGATATTTTTGGTACAACATTTTTTGGTTGACGTGCTGGCCGGGGCATTGCTTGGACTGTTGCTCAGTGGAATGGTATGGTGGGCAGCGGCGAGGTTTTTGCCCAAAGACGAGAAGTGACACTTTTTTAAAAAGTGTCACTTCTAAAAAGTTGATATGTACATCCTTCGTCGTTTGGCTTATGGTATTTTGGTCATGGTGCTGGTGGTGACCACCATCTCCAGCATTATCTTTTTATCTCCTGTGGATCCGGCCCAACTTACATTTGGCCAGCGCAGCGATGTAAGCACCGTAAAGGCCAAAACCGCCGAACTGGGGCTGGACCAGCCACTGTACGTCCAATTGGGTAAGTATCTTGCCGACCTTTCTCCCATTTCTATTCAGGCGCAAACGATTGAAAATCATCGAAAATATCAAGCCCAAACGCTCGTGCCTTTGAGCGGTGAAGATGCGCTCGTGCTCAAATTCCCTTACCTCAGGGAATCGTATCAATCAGGCCGCCCTGTCACCGAAATTCTGGCTGATGCAATACCAGCCACCGCTTTGCTTGCCGGCACAGCTATGCTTTTAGCGACACTTTTGGGCCTGCTTTTTGGCATCCTTGCAGCGCTCAGGCCACATGCTTGGCTCGACCATTTGGTGTCGGTTATTTCTGTGTTTGGCTACTCCGTACCCTCTTACGTGGCGGCAATGTTGCTCGCACTTGTGTTTGGATACGCGCTGGGCGGATGGACTGGTTTAGAAATCCAAGGCAGCCTTTTTGTGCTCTCTGATTTTGGGGAGTGGCACGTTCGCTGGAGCAACCTCGTGTTGCCCGTACTGGCGCTTGGGCTTCGTCCGGTGGCGCTCATTACCCAACTCACCCGAAGCGCCATGCTCGACGTGCTCTCGCAAGATTTTGTGCGCACCGCCACGGCAAAAGGTCTTCCGCAAAAAATGGTGGTGGTAAAACACGCGCTTCGCAATGCACTAAATCCGCTTGTGTCGGCTATTTCTGGTTGGTTTGCGGCCTTGTTGACAGGGGCATTTTTTGTAGAAAACGTGTTCAATTTCAAGGGTTTGGGCGACGCGACAGTAAACGCGCTGCTCAATTTCGATATTCCGGTGGTGCTGGGTTGTGTGTTGTTCACCTCGGCGGTTTTCATTGTGGTCAACCTGATTTCTGACCTGCTGTATGCATGGCTTGATCCGAGGGTTAGGGTGGGGTAGCGCGAAATTCATTTCGCGAAAATTGAAAGCGAAATTCATCTCGCCGACAAAATTCGCGAAATGAATTTCGCGCT
>JANMME010000956.1:0-5680 GCA_031373015.1 Saprospiraceae bacterium | reverse complement strand
TTAGGCGCACGTATTGGCTGTCGAGATAATAAAGTTGAGTTTCCAAGTGGGTGAGCATACCGCAAGTGCCGGTATAGAATTCGGCCACCAGAAAGTCGTCCCACCAATTGACCAAATTATTTAGCAAGATTGCATGCGAAGCCTGGGTTGCCGTAAAGGTGTACCATACATCTCCATAATAGTAGGGGCCGGCGACAAATTGGCTCCCATTGATCGTTGCAAATTCAGTGGTGCCGCTTATCGGCGTCACGCAAGTTTTGTCGGGGGCAACGGGCAACTGTATCGCGCTGGCGCAGGCATCATTTGGCGGCGCGGGAGCGGGCGTACTGACGCAGATATTGAAGTCGGCATTGCCGTTTAATCGTATCCAATAGGTATTATCTGGGAGAAGTTCGCCAACCGTCCAGTCAACGCTGGTATAAGCAAGTTCATAGCAAGCCAGCAACTGCAAACTGCCACAGCCATTGCCAAAAACTTCCAGGCTAAATGCTGGATAATAGCCAAAGGGCGAATTGCCCACATCGCTCACGTGAATGGTATGCGTTGATTGTATAGCGGTGAAAGAAAACCACACATCGGCAGTATTTGCGCCGCAACCGGCAGGTGCGCTTGGCGAAGCTCCGAAAGCCGTGCCCGCTGTCGGATTCTGGCAAGCATCGGTAGGCGACACGGTCAGCGCGACCGCATCGTCGCAGGCATCATTCACAGGCATGGGGTAACTCGTTACGCACAGGTCGAATTCATGATAAACATGCTGTCGGCTCACCGCCGCCACATAGTAGGTCTCGCCTGGGGTAAGTCCTTGCAGCCGTAGGCTTTGGCCCCATTCAGCACAGCCGAGTTTGTTAAAATTCACGCAGTCATCCGTTTGCAAAGCCACAATTTCAAACTTGTTGTCGGCAGCGGTTGTCAACCCGGTGACGTTGCTTTGATGTATCTCATGTACGCTCGAAGTGGCCACAAAAGAATACCAAACATCATAAAGGGGCCCTCCAGAATAGCAGCCCTGGCTCTCATCAAGTATCGCTCCCGCAGTAGTGCCATGCAGGATTTGATTGCAATCGAGGGCCGCATTTACGAGCAAAGGCAGGGCATTGACGCAGAGGTCGTTGACTGGAGCTGGGGGTGGGGTTTGCAGGCAGAGTTCAAAATCATGGGCGGAATTGGGATCGTAAGCGGAGACCCGTATGAAATAGTGGTCGCCAATGGTAAGCCCGCCTAGGTAGCTCTGTGGTGAAGTATTGTAGCGCCCTTTCAGCTGCCAATTGTCGCAGGATTGGCCATGATACAGCTCATAATACAGCGCCGTAGGCTGCCCATAGTATTGCTGCACATGCAGCAACTCAGCAAACAGCACTTCACTACCTGCCGTGAATTCATACCAAACATCGGGCACCGTGAAAGCGCCGTCGAAAGTCGCACCCGCCGTGGAGCCGGGGTAAGTAGTCGAGCAATGCAAGTCAGGATTGGGTACCACAGTTGTCGCATTTGCGCAGGCATCGTTGGGCGGCACGGGCAGCGCGGTGAGGCAGAGCGAGAAGTCCATCGCCTCGTTAGGGTAATTGAAAACGCGCAGAAAATAGGTCTGGCCCGGAGTCAAGGCCGGAAGTATTGTTTTTGTGTTCCCATTGATGGTGGTACAATTCAGGCTGGTCAGGCTCGAGCAGTCATTGCCAGTGAGTAACTCATAGCCAGCCCAATAAGCATCGAAATAGTTGGCGTTTTTTTCGATGCTTAGCAAATTCGAGGCAGTCGTCGGGACAAACGAATACCACACCTCTGGCACAAGTTCATTATGGCAATCGGTCGCCGCAGTCGTCGCGCTCAGGGTCGTCCCCATCGTCGGTGCAGTGCAAACTGCTCCTGAATTAATGGGTAAAGCTTGGGCATCTACGCAATGGTCATTGGCGGGCGCAGGTGGCAATACCATAGCGCACACATTCCAATGTTGTTGGGTATTAGGCTCGCCCCAAATCCGCAAATAATAGGTCTGGCCTGGCACAAGCCCATTTTCCTGAATAGAGAACGGCGTGCTCGCCACCTCCCGGCAAAACAGGCTGACCAAGTTGCCGCAATCCCCGACCAATACTTCGATACCGCCTGGCCCGCTCTTCGGAGACCAAAAGTCATAGTCGTTCAGATCAAAACGGTAGGTGACATCAGTGGCCGTGAATTGATACCACACGTCTACATCCGCGCCACCATCGCAGGCAAGTTGCGATTGAGTTGCGCCCAACGTATTGATTTGCTGAGAAATAGCGCAATTGAAATCGGCATTCACCAGCAGCGGCTCTGCCCCGGCACAATCGTCGTTGGCCGGTGCAGTGGGCGCACTGACGCAAATATTGAAGCTAATGTTCGCCGCGCTTTCGGGCAGTACACGAACATAATACGTAGCCCCGACGATCAGATTGGTCAGGTAGATTTTATTGGTCAATTCCACCGGTTGACTGGGCCAGTTGTCTACCACCACCTGTCGGGCCAGCAAATCGAATTGGCCGCAAGGCGAGGCATATACTTCCATCACCGCATTGTCGGCATTAGGGTAAGCATTGACGTAGCCCATTTTGACCGTGTGATTGGCCTGAATCGCCGTGAAAGCGTACCAAAGGTCGCCCTCCACGGGGACGGGCGGCACAGGCAAGCCTGGCGTAGGAGTAGCATTGTAGGTATAGCCAGACACCGATGTGGAGCAGTCGTTGCCAGGTTCGGGTGTAAGTATGGTGGCTTGGGAACAGTTGTCGTTGACGGGTGGCAGTTGCGGCGTCAACGCGCAGACCTTGAAGCGCGTTGGCGTGCCCTCAGGGTTGGCAAATCGCAGGTAATACGTCTGGCCCACCACGAGGTCGCCCACCTTCAAAGTCAGGGAAGCAGCGGCGGCGGGCCAGCATAAAAGCGGGGTCAGGTTGATGCAATCGCCACCAAAAAGTTGGGCTTGCAACGAGCTGGTCCACCCATTATCAACCCGAACGATTTCGCTGACGGCAATTCGTTGCGTTGTCTGAATGGCTTTGAAACTAAACCACACATCTGCCCCGCTCAAACAGGCATCAGGCATCTCCGAAACAGCACCTTCAGTGGTGCCGTAGGCGGGGTAATAGCAATTCAGATTGCCATGCATCACCAGCGGAAGAGCGCCCGCACAAACATCATTGGCTGGCGGGGGAAAGTGATTGAGGCAAAGTTGGAAAGTGTGGGCCGCGAGGAAATTACTGATCCAGCGCAGGTAATAGGTCTTGCCGGGGCTGAGGTTGTCGAGGTAAATTTTTTGCCACACTTCGTCGCAGCGCACCAATGTCAGCGCGCCACAACCCGTCCCTTCGTACACCGCCAGTTGTGCGCCATAATGCAAAAACAGTGAGTTGACGTCGCTCACTTCCAGCACCTCGGTCGCGCTCGCCGCCGTGAATTGATACCATAGGCTTTTGCCTTCCGTGTTGCAATCGGTGGGCTCCAATGTCACCACCCCGCTTGTGTTCCCCAAAGCTGGAGCGGTGCAGTTTGGCAAGGGCGTGGAAGTCAGCACTTCAGCATGGGCGCAATCCAGGTTAAGGGGCGGTGACGGCAGGGTTTGCAGGTACAGGCTGAAATCGTGGTTGCTTCCTTCGAGGCTGTACACCCGCACAAAATAAGTTTCACCCGCCGTCAGCCCGCCGAGCAGTATCTCATCGCGGTATGTCGGTGGCAAGTGGCCGCATCCGAGGCTGGTCAGGGCGCCGCAATTACCCGAATATGCTTCAAAACCGTATTGGGCATTGTCTCCGAAAATGTTGGCCCTATTCACCAATATCAAGCGCTGCGACTCGTCTGCCGCTATAAAAGAATACCACACATCGTGGGTAGCGTCTCCGCTGCCGCATGCGGGCAGCGAAGCGGTTGCCCCCAGCGTGGAGCCCTCGTTCGCCACATCCAAATCGAAGCCTGTGCTGAACAGCAACGGCAGGGCCCCCGCACATTCATCATTGTTAGGGGGTAGGGGCAATTCCAGCAAGCAGATTTGAAAATCAAAATGCCGCGTGGTCGGGCTGAACACCCGCACGAAGTAAGTCGCCCCGACGTTCAAACTAGTCAGGGTTTGGGCCAGGTTGTTGCTGGCTGCGCAAAAGAGCGAAGTCAGGCTGTTGCAATCATTGCCGACATAGACCTCGAAGCCATAGCGGTCATTGATGGAGGGCATCAACGCGAGGCGGTGGGAAAGGCTGGTCGCCGTGAACCGATACCAAACATCGCGCACCACTTCGGATTGACAATCCTGGCCACCGCTCAGCGCGCCCAGCAGTGAGCCGTTCACGAGGTTGTTACAAGCTATACCAGGCTCTGGCACGAGATCCAACGCACCCGCACAATCATCATGGACAGGCGGCGGCGGCGCGGTCACGCAGAGCTTGAATTGCTGCCCAGTTGCGTCGTTATTGCCATATAAACGCAGGCGGTAGGTCTGGCCTGCTACCAAATCGGCGAAAATGATCTCGCCTTGGCCGACCAGTGCCGTATCGCGGAGAAGCGTGGGCGTGGAGCAATCGCCCTTGAAAGTCTCCACATAAAGTCCCCCTTCGCTGAGGTCAGAGAGATATTTCACTTCGCTCAAGCTAACCACATGGAGGGACTGTGTCGCTGTGAAAGCATACCACAAATCGTTGTGTAGATAGGGCTCGCAATTGGCGCATACAGGCGCGGGGTTCAACGTCGCGTATTCGGTACTGCCCGCGAGCAAGGTGCTGCATTGCGCACTTGGGTCAACGCTCAAAACCGTCGCCCCGGCACAAGCATCGTTTGCGGGCGGTGCTTGGTCGGGCGTGGTGACACAGATTTGAAACGTGATGGGCATATAATAGACGGATGCCACCACGCGCAGGTAATAGATCTGGCCCGGTACGAATTCGCCAAACGTGGTCTGTTCCTGGGAAGTGCAATAGAATCGTTGCAACTGGCCGCCCGCGCAATCGCCGGTAAAGAGTTCCACCATACCATAGGCGTGCTCCCAATAGTTATAGGCATTGTACACATTGTACAGGCGCAGCGTATGTGCCGTGGAAGTAGCTACGAAGGAGTACCAGGCATCGCCGCCAGTCGGCTCGCAATTGCCCAGCCCCGTGGATTGGGCATACAATGTAGATCCGCTCACCGGGAAGTCGCAAGAGGCCGTGGGGCTGACGGTCAGCGCTTCGGCGGTGGCGCAATCCTCGTTGTGAATTTGAGAAAAGCATATAGCCGGATGGATAAACAGGGCGGCAAGAAGCAGGCCGGTTACGAGCAAAAATTTAATTGAAGATGTCATTGTGGGTAGTGGTGGTGGGGTTGAAGGTTAACGGAAAATGAAAAGGATATCATTTAATGTGTAGTCAGCACTGTTTTTAGGGGGCAGCTAGCGCCGCATCCGCCGTGCTGAAAAACCACGACATGCACATTCATCTCCGCGCATATTCATTTTGTAACCGTATGGTAGGAAGAAAAAAGAAAAAGTGCTTGCCCAAGAGAGCAGGCTGTGCCAGGTGCTGCAAACAGCGTTTCGGATGCTACGATTGATCGCCTCAGCCCCTTCCTGCCAACCAACTCCGAAACGCCTGAGCTACCTCTTCCCCATTCCACTCCTCCAGAAGTTTGAACCAATGGCCAATATTTATTACTTTTGTACACAAACTTTTATGATATGGCTTCAATTACTGTTAAAATCAAATCT
>JANMME010000936.1:0-4254 GCA_031373015.1 Saprospiraceae bacterium | reverse complement strand
ACTCATGAGCAGCCAGTTTTTGCCGAATTGGTTGGTTTTGTCCGCTCCCACCAAAGACGCTGCCACCAGCGAAGGCAATACATTGATGGCCTCGTTGCCCAAAGGGGAATTGGTGCCGACGTACGTGTGCAGCCTGAAAGTCGGGTTTTGCGGGTAATTCACGCCGCCTGACCCCAGTGAGGAAAGGGGCAAATACTGCCCCGTTTTCTGCAAATCGTACACAAAGGAGTCGTATTGCTGGGCTACTTGCCGCCAATTGCGCACGTTGTAGGGAGCGGGTTGGTTGGGCATCAGCTCTACGCGGGGCAGGGCGATTTGGCCTGGTTGACCAAATAAAAAACCGGTCGAGCACAGGACAGCGAAACAGAAAGAAATTACGCGTAGCACAAAAACCATGAGTGGTGTTGTTTTTAGTTTTTAACACATAGAAATATGATCGAATTTAACACATAGGCACATAGGACACATAGAATTATGAAGGGAAACTATGTGCCCTATGTGCCTATGTGTTTAATTCAATATCAAAACAGTGTTTCCTATAAGTTTATCAATAATTCGGATTCTGCAACAACACAGGATTCAAATCAATTTCCGTCTGTGGCAAAGGAAAAACCTCGTGTTTCCCTACTTGGAATCCTGGCAAAACCGTCCCTGCAAGGCCCCAGCGCACCAGGTCAAAATAGCGGTGCAATTCAAAGCCCAATTCTACTTGCCGTTCGTGGCGCACCGCATCCCGCATGGTTTGCTGATCAGAAGCTGTCACGGGCGGTAGCGTTGTCGTTGGGTCAACGGCCTGGGCACGAGCACGAGCGCGAACTACTTCGAGTGGTGCTTGAGCCTCTTGTACCCGGTTTAGTTCTGTGAGGGCCTCGGCCTCCCAGAGCAGGACTTCCGCAAAGCGGATTGCCGTGTAATTGATGTCGCCGTCGGCTTTTTGCGTCACTGAATCTTTGGCTTGCAGGTATTTGACCACGCTGTGGCCAGTGGAGGAAAAAGATGGCTTGTAAACCACACTGAAGTAGGGATCGTTGTTGTTAGCCACCGTGAATTTGCGGCGCGGATCGTTCGGCTCGTAGGCATTGAAAAACTCAAGGGTGGCTTCTGCAAAACCATAGCCTTCGTATTTTTTCGAAGCCCACCATTGGTTCAGAAAGTTGCCGATGCCGAGTTCGAAGTTGGCGTGTTGTATCTCCCAGACGGATTCAGCGTTGTTTTGCGTGTTTTTCTTGAAATTAGCCTGATAATCAGGCATGAGCGAATAGATACCCAGGCCTTTTACTTTGCCTACGTACTCCAGCACTTTTTCCCAATTCTTTTCATACAAAAAGATTTTCGCGGCCAGAGAATATGCCGCGCCTTTGGTGGCACGACCCACATCTTTTGAACTGTATTGGCTCGGCAACAAACCTGCGGCGCGTTCGCAATCCGCCTCTAGTTGAGCATAAATGGCGGCCTTCGAGGTTTTGGGCACCTTCAATTCGTCGGGCGGCGCGACTTTAGTGAACAATGGCACATCGCCAAAAACCTGTGTCAGCAAAAAATAGTAGTACGAGCGCAGGAACAGTGCTTCGCCGATGATTTGATTTCGTCGGCTTTCGTTCATTTCGATGTTTGGAACGTTATCGAGCACGAGGTTGCATTGGGTAATGCCCGTGTATTGCAGTTTCCAAAAATCGTTGAATTCCTCCGTCCGGGGGGTGAAGGTGAAAGCATCCATTTCTGCAATGCCGGCCCGCGAGCCGTCGCCGCCCGTGATGGCCTCATCAGAAGTGACTTCGGCAAACGCCCAGTAAAAATTGTTGTTCTTGCTGCTAAACAGCAGGGGCTGGTAGGCGGCATTCAGCGCCTGAACGGCATCGTCTTCCGTTTGGAAAAAGGAACCCGCATCGAGTGTGGCGATGGGTTCTTTGTCGAGGATGCCTTGGCAGGAGGCAAGTGACAATGACAATAGGAAGAATATTTGATGGGATAATTTCATAGTAACGATTGTTATGTGCTGTGTCCGTTTCATTTGTATTTCCGAGCCATGTAAACCCTTGCCCTATTGTTCCCCAGTTTGTCAATTTCCATCTCCCTCACCAAATACTGCAAGTCTTTTTTGATGGTTTCCAAGTTATAATCGGTCATCTTTTGGGCGATGTCGCTCGTTTTAACAGGTTGGTTTTCACGGATAAAATTCAAAATCTGTTTTTGCCTTTCGTTCAAATAGCCCCCAATGCTTTTGTACTCTTTCAACTTTAGTTCGAGTTTTTGAATCATTCCGCTCAAGCCATTTAAAAAAAACTGTACCCATTGAACCATGTTTTCCGAATCCTTGTATCGGTCTTTTTGACCCTCCATGAGTGCTTGATAGTAGTCTTTCTTTCTGTTTTCTATGTCGTTTTCCAAAGAAACGTATAGTACAAATCTGTATCCGTATTTGAGCAATAGCAGGTTGGTGAGTAACCTAGACAGCCTGCCATTGCCATCCTGATATGGGTGTATAGACAAAAACTCATAAATGAATGCTGCAATCACAATCAGCGGATGTATTTCCGCTTCGGAGAAGGCTTTGTTTGTCCATTCCAAGAGTTCGGTCATTTCTTTTTCCACCAAGAATGGCTCAGTGGTATTGAAAATCACTCGAGTCGTACCATCGGGATAGGTAGCCACCACTTTATTGGTCAGTTCCTTATATTTCCCCCGGTGGCGATGGTCTTTACTACTGTATTTCAAAAGCAGCTTGTGCAGGCCATGAATGTTCGAAATGCTCAAATCAATGGTCTCGTACTGGTCAAGTATCGTTTCAAGTGTCTCAAAATAACCAACTACCTCTTGCTCATCCCGTGATTCGAGTTTGGAAACCTTCATGTTCTTTATCAGACTGGCAATTTCTGCGTCCGTCAAAGAACTGCCTTCAATCCGGGTTGAAGAACCGATACTTTGAATGGTGGCGATTTTGCGCAACTCCTTCAAATACCTGTTTTCATCCTTATCCAATAATTTCCACTCCCCTTTGAATTGATCAATTTGCCCAATTTTTTGAATGACCCGCTGGGTTGCGAGAAAGTCGAATTGTAATTTGCGTTCCATCATTTTACCGATATTTTACCTGCAAATTACCGATTAATTTTTTGCGATGTCAAACAATTTACCGATATCTTACCCACAGATTACCGATTTTTCGATTTCTAAACCTCGTAGGAGCGCTAGATTTGACAACTTTTTAAAAGTTGTCAAATCTTCAACACTGCCTAAAAATCCAATTTCAACCCCGCAATAATCGTCCTCGGCGCGGGCACCGTGCCCCAGTCAATCCCTACCGCGAGGTCAGAAGAAAGCCCAAGACCGCGCGTGTCGTTTGAGTTTGCCTGAATCTCCGGGTCGAGACCGTGATATTTCGTGAAGGTGAGCGCGTTTTGCGCCGTCACATACACTCGGAAACCGCCGATTTCTTTCCATTTCAACAAGTCCTTGAAATTGTAGCCCAGCGTGATGTTTCGGATGCGCAGATAAGAGCCGTTTTCCAGAAAGCGGGTAGAGGCGCGGCGGTTGCCATTTCGGTCGTCAAGGCTCACTTTTGGGATGTCGGTATTGGTGTTGGTCGGCGTCCAACGATTGAGGATATCGCTGTAAGAGTTGAAACCCCGCGATTGGGTTTCGTATGCAAAATTGCCGTAGAGAAAATACACGTCGTTGCCCTGAACACCCTGAATTAGGGTCGAAAAATCAAAATTCCCCCAGCTGAAACCGAGGTTGACCCCGTAAGTGAAATCCGGGAACGGGTTGCCGATGTGTTTGCGGTCGCTATCGTCTATTTTGCCATCTGGCAGCCCTGTGAGATTCCCATTCGCGTCCTTTCCATCTACGTCGGCAAATTTTACGTCGCCCGGGCGGGTGTTGACTGTTTGAAAAGCACTGCTGTCAATTTCCGCTTGGGACTGAAAAATTCCCTCCATTTTGTATAGGAAGAAAGAACCAACCGGATAACCTGCTTCTGTTTTGGTCAGCGCCCCGTCTGACAGGCCAAAGCCTCCAGAAATGGGCTCACCGTTGGAAATTGAGAGCACTTTATTGCGCACGGCGGAGATGTTAGCGCCAATGTCGTATCGGAATTTCCTAATACGGTTTTTGTAGATCAAGCCCAGTTCGATCCCCTTGTTTTCGACCGAAGCGGCGTTGACAAAAGGTGGCCGCACAGCCCCTCCGGCTTGCGGCACGGGTACGCGCACGAGGATATCGTCGGTAGTTTTGCGAAACGCATCGGCGGTGAGC
>JANMME010000919.1:0-3007 GCA_031373015.1 Saprospiraceae bacterium | reverse complement strand
TGATCGGGTGATTGAGCAGCCCTGGGGTTGGGGGATTATAGGGGCGGGGGCGGGTGTGGTGATTATGTTGATGATCGGGTGGTGGTTTTGGCTGAAAAATAAGGGTTAGTGGTCAGACGACTTTGAGTCGTCAGACCACGGTGCTTCGTCTGACGACTCAAAGTCGTCTGACGAATAATTTTACCCCCACCAAATCACCCTTTCAAAACTTCAACCCGTACCTAAACACCGGCAACACCGGCAGCAACGTGTACTGAATAGCCTTGCCCTTAACACTACTCCCCGCATCCACAAAAAGATAGAACGGATTAGCGCGGTTGTAGGCGTTGTAAACACCCATTTGAAGCTCATGGTGTACCCGCTTCCCCCAACTTGCATTGAGCGCTGCATCGAAGCGGTGGTAAGTGGGAAGCCGGTAGCCGTTTACTTCCGTGTAAAAATAAATGTCGCGCTCCACAGCCCCTTCCACGGATTCGTGGCGGAATTTCACGCCCGCGAGGGTGATGGGGTTGCCCGTGGCAAAGGCCCACACCACATCGGCATTGAGCCATTTGAACAACTGTTGGCGCAGCTTTACTTTCAAATCGTGCCGACGGTCAAAACGGAACGGGAACGGGCGGCCCGCATTGAGTTCCGGGAAAAATCGCTCACTCTCCGACAAGGTATAGGCGATAGATCCTGTGAATTTCCCCGAGGTTTTTTCAAGCAATACTTCCATTCCACGGCCCATCCCTGTGCCAAGTGCAATTCGGTCTTCCCAGCCACTGGCATCCACCGCGCCCCCTGCGAAAAGTGCGTCGTTGGAAGAGATAAAACTGAGCACCCGCTCCATTTTTTTATAATAGCCCTCCACTTGCCAACCCCAGTTTTCGTGCTGCCAGCCGATACCCGCAGAGGCTTGCCACACGATCTCGGGCGGTACGCGGCGGGTACTGGGCACCCAAAGTTCAAAAGGCAGGCTCACGTTGAAGGAACCAATTTGGTGAAGATTTTGCGCCATGCGGTGCCAACCAAGCCATTGGTTCCAGCCCTTCGGACCAGAGCGACGAAGGCGAAAACGGGGCTGCAACAGCCGATAGTTGATGTTTTTGGTCTGAAAAACCGATCCGTTAGCGCCTGCTTCGAGCCGCCAATTTTTCCAGAAATCAATCTCTGCGTCAAGATACGCTTCGGCTTCGTCGGCATCTAAGCGTTCGTTGTTCTGCAGGATATTGGCGAGAGAATCCACGTTTTCCTGCGTTTGCCCGGGCTGGAGGAAGTTGGCGGAAAGGGCGCCCGGTTGAAAACCGTGTGCCGTGTACGCTGCGCCCCAGCGCATGGTAAGTGCATCCGAAACGTAAAACGTAAAATCTGTTTTGCCCGACCAATCGCGGATAAGTGTCTGATACAATTGGCCATAGTCGGCCAGTACAAACTGTTTGCCGTTGGGATACAAGATGTTAGAGCGAAATCCCAGGCCGCTTTGGTAGAAAAAACGGCTATAGCGGAGCGTGGTGTTGGTAAACAGGTTTTCCCGCAAGAGATGATTCCAGCGCAGGGCGGCAATGCTGTTGCCCCAATTCGTAGTTAGTTTGTTGACGTCTGTAATGTAACCCTTTGGATCGTCGTAGAATTGTGTGAAATTGTTTTTGAACAAATCTCCCCCCCGATAAAAAGAGAGAAACACCCGATCGTGGTCGCTAAGGGCATAGTTCAATTTGAGGTTGGAATCGTAAAACCGATATTTCACCGCATCGCCCGAAAATGTTAGCAAATTGCCACGGTCGCTGAAAAACTTGACCCATGGATCAAAATAAGTCATTCGACCGCCCACCAGAAAAGAGCCTTTTTCACGCTTTAAGGGGCCTTCCAACACTGCCGAAGAAGCAAATAGCCCGGAAGAAATCTCCCCTCGGAAATGCTGGGAATTGCCGTCGCGGGTACGCACATCCAGCACCGAAGCGGCCCGGCCGCTGTAACGAGCCGGGAAATCGCCTTTCCAAAGCCGTACGCTGCTCACCGTGCTGGGATTGAAAATAGAGAAAAGACCAAGCGCATGACTGGGGCTGTACACCGGCACATCGTCCAGCAAAAAAAGGTTTTGGTCGGCGTTGCCACCGCGCACATGAAGTCCACCAAGGCCATCGGCCCCCGTCTGAATACCTGGTTGCAAAGCCGTTTGGCGAAGCAAATCCGCCTCGCCGCCGGGCATGGGCAAGGAGCGCATTTCCTTCATGTTCAGAAAAGTAGGGCTGCCACTTTTCTTTTCTTTTGCCTCTTTTTCCGACAGACTGGGGATGACCACTTCCCGTAACCTGGTAGTCGAATGCAAGCGCAAGCGGATGATTTTATCCGTAGTGACCGAGACAATGCTGCGCTCCATTTGGTAGCCCACATAAACCGCGGCCAGTGCAACGTCTCCTTCCTCCACCTTCAAACTAAAAAAGCCAAATTCGTTGCTCAATGCCCCGCTACTGCCACCTTCAGTAGACAACACGCGAACACTTGCGCCAATGAGCCGCTCGCCGGTTTCTGCGTCTTGCACATAACCACTGAGGGTAAACTTGGAAGATTTTTTAAAAAATACGATTTGGCCGTCAATGTCCTTGAACGACACCCGAGCGCAGGCACTGATGGTTTCCAGCACGTCTTTCATTGCCTCGCCCTTGGCCTGAACCGTCACCGTTTGGCAGCGTTCAAAAAAACGATCGCTAAACACAATGTTCACCCCTGTTTGGCGGCTCAAAGCCACGAGCGCATCGGCAGGGCGACAGTCGCGACAAAAGAAATCAATCGGCTTTGAGAGCGGTGTTTGAGCACTCAAAAAATTGACAACCAATAGGTTGAAAAGAATAAAAGTAGCCTTGGCTAATGACATCGAACGGGGGGATGAAGGCTGCAAAATACATCAAATGGTAGACGGTGGAATGGGTTTAACAGTTGGGGATGTGGATGTTGGACTGCTGGAGATTGGACATTGGTCGGAGGACGTTGGAATTTTTTAAAAATGAAGCAATTATTTAAATAT
>JANMME010000903.1:0-8284 GCA_031373015.1 Saprospiraceae bacterium | reverse complement strand
GCCAAGCGAACAATCTGTTCCCCATTATCAGCATATAAGGTTGCTGCGTTGTTCAGGTTATAGAAATTAGGGATAGCCAAGTTTTGTCCACGGGCAAAAATACTTTGGTCATAGCGGTGATTCAACTGAGAGCCTACCGTTAAATCGGTCGAGATGTCACCGAACCTTTTATTGAATCGGGCCAGAAAATCCGTGTTCAGCTCTTCGTGTTTCACGTTAGATTGCCACACTTCGCCACGTGGGTCGTTGCCGTGGTTTCCTACCGCAAATATCTGTTTGCGCTCGTCATTGTATATATCCGTACCAATTCTAAAGGTTAGTGTAAGCCAATCCATAGGGAGGTAGTCCAATCCAACTGAGCCAGACAAGCGGCCAACATTGCTGTTGTTCGGATTGCGATAAGCCGTCCAAAGGGGGTTGTCATAAGAGGCAAAATATTGGTGCTGTGACCCGTCCAGATTCTCGTACCCGGTTGCTGCCGTGCCACCGTTTAGGTTGAAGTCAGCCGGCATACGCAACAGGGGTAACATAACGCCAGAGAGGTTGCTACCATTTTGTGCCTTCGAGTCGCGGGTATTGGTATAAGCACCATTGGCCGTAATTCTAAACTTGTCAATGCCCGTAGTTGCACTTATTCTGAAAGTATTGCGGTCAAGGCTGGTGTTTGGTACAATCCCTGTTTGGCCAGTATTGCTAAAGGAAAAGCGGAAACTGGTTTTGTCTGAGCCGCCGCCAACTGAAAAGCTGTGCATTTGCGTCTCTCCATTCTGGAAATAAGCGTCCAGATTATCAAAGGACTGACCGGCGGGAATTCTCGGCCCCCAGCTATTGGGCGTAGCTGAAGAATGCGTGCCTTCTGGATTGCTGCCGATTACAACATTATTGGCATCTTTAATGGCGACGCCACCGCCATTGCCTTGTCCAAAAGTGGTTTGCAGGTCAGGCAGTTTGTTTACCTCATCCAGGCTATAAGAGTAGCTGTAAGTAGCACTCAGGCCTTTCTTGCCTTTCTTCGTTGTGATCATAATTACGCCGTTGGCAGCGCGTGTGCCGTAAAGGGCGCTGGCGGAGGGGCCTTTAAGCACCGAGACGCTCTCGACGTCATCTGGATTAATGTCCACCCCGCGATTTGATTCGTTCACACCGCCCAGATTCGCATTGAAAGGATAGTCGCCACCAATCACGGTGTTTACCGAGTTGTCGTAGGGGACGTTGTCAATCACAATCAGGGGCTGGCTGTTCAGCTGGAAGGAACCGTTTCCACGAATCAGGATTTTGGAAGACGCGCCTGGCGTACCGCCTGAACTAACTACCTGAATACCGGAAGACTTGGCTGCCAGGCTCTGAATCGCATTCACCTCGCCAGTACTGGTTAAGGTCGAACCTGCAACAGAAGAAGTAGAATAGCCCAATGATTTTTCCGAACGTGGAATACCCAAAGCAGTCACCACAACTTCATCAAGTTGGGTGTTGCTTACCAGAACCACGTCCACTACGTTGGAAGCACCGAGCGTAACTTCTTGGGTAGTAAAACCGGTGTAAGAAAACACCAATGTGGTGGCACCTGCCGGCACTTGCACGGAGTATTTACCATCATTGTCGGTGCGTGCACCACTCGTGGTGCCCTTTACAGCAACGGATGCGCCGATAAGCCCATCGCCATCGCCAGTCACTGTGCCCGTCACAGTACGCTGAGCCAAGGCAAGCCCGAACCCGGCGAACAATAGAACGAGCGTCGTTAATAATCGCTTCATACGAAAGTTGATTTGGTGAAAAAATGTGTGAAATGGTTAGTGTAAACACCTTGGATTAAATGGGTTTATCTGCATGGAGGATTTTCCCTGCTTTGGGCAGGGTATTTAAGCGACCAAAGGTAAAATGCTTGTGCAACAAAAGACATAAATAATTAACGATCTTTTAAAATGATATTCCCAAAAAAAGCGGCTGCTCCCTATACAAGGAGCAGCCGCCAAACATTTTATACAGAGCGTCAAAACGCCTGAGCTAAACTAGAACTTATCCCAGAAAATTTTGGTCTCCACTACATCAGATCCGATAGCCGAGGCGGCTGCCGTATAGTTTGCCGTATTCAGGTTTTGCTCCTGAACAGGATAAGTGTAACGCACGGGAATGCCCGTAGTGGCGTCTGCTGGAGCAACCAAAACTGGGAAATCGAGTCTGCGCCAGCTCGTCCAGGCTTCATGGCCGCGATTGTAGAGCGCAATCCATGCTTGGGTGCCGATCTTCTGCTTCCAGTTGCCAACAGCAGTTGCGTAAGCCACCGATGGTTGTGCCATATAAGCATCAGCTTGCGCCGGCGTTCCGCCCCATGCTTCAATAGAAGCGCGGATGCCCTCCTCATATTCTTCAGCTGCAACCCCCGTGATATAGCCACGTTCTATCGCTTCTGCGTGCAAAAAATGCGTTTCAGCAGCGTCAAAAAGGGTCGCTGGATAATCCGGAGCGGTCAAAGCCGCGTTCGGCTTGGAATAGGTTGCATAGTTGTTGCTGGAGCCATAAATACCACCGGAGTAAGCACCGGCAGCATCCGTAGAGAAGTAGTAAGGTATGCGTGGGTCGTTCAGGCCCTTCATTACGTCAACAAGCGTATTGGCAGCTACAAAGTCCTTACGGCCACTGAGTACCAGATCAAGCCAAACAGGGTTTGTGTTCGGTGGTGCACTCAAATAGTGAAAAGCAATGTTGTCTGCATTGGTTTGAACTGCATTGGGCTCAGCAGCAGCCACCGTGCTTTTTGCCAAGGCGTCATCGGCATCTGCGATGATCATGCCCAGGCGCAATTTGAGGGAGTTGGCAAATGTTTGCCAGCGGCCCATGTCGCCTCCGAATAAAAGGTCATTGCTTCCGAAACCATCAGCGCCCGTATCAATGTTTGTGAGTGCAGCGTCAAGGCGGCGAAGCAAATCCAGGTAGACTGTTTTTGCATCATCGTATTTCGGATGAACATTGGTGGCATCTAAGGCTTCCGAATAGGGGATGTTGCCATAAGTATTCACCAAGGTTGAAAACGCATAAACCTGCAACAGTTCTACACAAGCAGCCTGGTTTTTCCGTTGTGCCGGGGAAGCCTGTCCATCGCTTTGCAAGGGGACTAATCGCGCGGCATCATTCAGGTTCAACAAAACGCCCACCTGCGTAGAAGCCTGGCTGGAAACAAAGCCGCCGCTAAACATCATGTTCCAAAAATTCTGGGGGATGTTGCGTGTAGCAAGGTCATAATTGGCCTCGTCTATGTAGGTAGTCTCCGTCCATTGCTGGGCGAACATGCGGAAAATGTTGTTGTTCACATTTGTACTGGTCATGATGTCCGACAACGATTTTTGTGCGTACGAGAACAAGGTTCCCGGAGGCACATTCACAGGCTGTTTCGTATTGTCATTGAGGTCGCCAAAATCTTTTTGGCAGGAAAGTATGATGGCAGACATTGCCACCAACAATATGAGCAATTTTTTCATGTTTTTCTAAAAATTTAAATTTGAAAAGGTTTTTTTAAGCAAGAAAAAGGGCTTTTAACGGCTTTCCTCTTCCAATACTCGTTACCTTAGAATTTGGCCTGAAGGTTAAACCCAAAGGTCCGCTGGGTAGGATAGGAACCCGACTGATACCCTTGCACATTGCCAGAGCTCAAACCGTCTTCCGGATCGGCGTAAGGCAAATTTTTGCTGATAATCCATGGATTACGGGCATACAGTCCGAGGGTAAGACCTTTGACCGTGTTGGTGCCTGCGAACCAGCGATTAGGCAAGTTGTAATTCAGGTTGATCTCGCGCAGTTTTACAAAGCTGGCATCATAGACAAATGCTGCAGCCGGGTTGCGACGATAGCCTAGTATACCAAAATTGACCGTGCTGACGCGCTTGGTGTTTGGCGTACCGTCGGCAAGAACGCCTTGCACGAGATAGCCGCCTGTAGTTCCATCGGCAGAAACTGGTGAACGGAAGTCGTCACCCTTATCATTTTTGCCTGCCGTTTCAGGATAGAGGCCCGTTGCCATACCATAGTACAAATCAAGCGAGAACAGATCACCGCCTTGACGGACGTCCACAAGGAAGCTAAGCGTTACATTCTTGTAGCGGAGACTGTTGTTGATGCCGCCCGTCCAGTCTGGGTTGATGTTACCTATGACTTCGTTGGAGGTTGCGCTTTGCTGGTAGAAACCGCTGGGCAATACAATTTTGCCGCCATTTGCATGGTAGACGAAGTTGTTGCCACGGATCGTTCCATAAGGCTGACCCAAGGCAGCGTTGATAGAAACGCCCCCTTGCATGGAAGCCAATTGGAGGTTATCAATGCCGTCAGAAAGTTCGACCACTTTATTGCGGTTGCGAGCCCAGTTCAAATCAATTTGCCAGTCAAAATCCTTGGAGTGTACCGGACGGACAAACAGCTGCAATTCAACACCTTTGTTCTCGATTTCGCCCGCATTGATAAACTTGGCTGCATAGCCAGTAGCACGAGAAACAGGCGCTGAGAAGATTTGGTTGATAGAGTTTTGCTTGTAATAGGTAACGTCGAAGCCAAGCCGGCTATCCAAGAAACGCATTTCAAGGCCTGCTTCAATGGCCTTGGTGCGCTCAGGCTGCAATTCCGGGTTGTTTTTGGTGGTCAAGGTGGTCAGGTTGGTGATAGAAGCCACCGGGACGCCATCAAAGGCCGTTTGTAGATTGTAAACGTCATTCAGCGAAGCGAATGGAGCGCTGTTGCCTACTTCTGCGTAGTTGGCCCGAATTTTACCAAAAGAAACGATTTTATTGTCCCCAAGGAATTCGGAGAATACGATGCCAGCCGAGGCCGCAGGATAGTAGTATGTGTTGTTATCGGGTGCCAAAGTCGAAGAGCGGTCACCACGCATACTAAGGTCAAGGATAGCCCATCCGTCATACACGAAACCTGCACGGCCAAAGAGACCATCTACCCTCAGGCGTGGCGCTGTTTCCACGGGCGCTTCCAAAGCATTTTTCGTGTTGGAGAGCGAGTAAAGGTCAGGTACAGAAAGTCCACCGTTGGTTCTAGCCAAGATCGTGTTAATCGCTTGTCTGCGGCTGTTTCCGCCAACAAGCACGTCGAATTTCAATTTGTCGCCCAGATTAAACGTTTTGGTTTGCGCCAAAAGGTCCAAGTTATACTCCTGATAATTACGGTTAAAACGCACGTACTCAGAAGGATCAATTGAACCGAATGCCGTGCGCTCTTCCTGAATTTCATCAGATTGGTCAAGCGACACGCGACCGGTTAGGCTCAGCCAGTTGGTCAGTTGATATGAAGTACCCACATAGCCGAAATAACGGTTTCTGTGGTCCGTGGAATAGTTTTTCTCACGCACCCAGTAGATGTTATCCCAATAAATTGGAGCTAAATCGGTAGGATCGGCCCAGTTCCAGGTAGCATTGGTATTGTTGCGATCATAATCGTCCTTTTGCTCTTGCACATCCACATTGACTTGCCACCATTGACGGAAGCTGGTCATTTGGTTTTTGGAATAGTAACCGTTCCCATAACGTCCTTTACCATCGGTGCTGGCAAAGTTCACTACAGAGAATACCTTCAATTTAGGTGTAATGTCGAACCCGGCTGAGAAGTTGATCAGATCCTTGTCAAGTCGGCTGTTTGCCAACAAGCCTTTGTCTGTCGTCTTGGTATAGCCTAGTTTAAAATACCCTTTATCGTTTGAGCCGTCAATAAAGACGCTGTTGTTGGTGCCTACGGCTGTTTCGAAGAACGTGGTTGGGTCATTTGCGGCAGCCACCCATGGTTTCGATTTTTTGTAGTAAGGTGAGGTTGGGTCAAACGCATCTGCTTGATAAACTTGCTTGTTTGCGTCGAATTTACCACCCCAAGAAGCATCTTCGCTGGTAGGCACTACGAGATCAGGGTTGCCATCGCCGTTTACGTCGCGCTCGAGGAAGAAACCAGAAGCATCCTCATAATAGGCGCCGTATCCACCGCCATATTCTTTTTGGTATTCGACGAAAGTACTTGGGTCAAATGTACCCATATTGGCGCCCAAGTTGACTGTTACGCCCAAGCCTTTGGACTTGCTGCCTTTTTTTGTAGTGATCATCACTACACCGTTGGAGGCGCGCGATCCATACAATGCACTTGCAGCAGCTCCTTTTAGCACCGTAACACTTTCCACGTCGTCTGGGTTGATGTCACCGGCAGCATTGCCAAAGTCATAACCTCCACGACCTGTCCGTTGATCGCTGGTGTTCGTGTTCGAGTTGTCCACCGGAACGCCATCAATAACAAAAAGGGCCTGATTGTCACCCAAGAGTGATTTTGAACCGCGCAGCACGATGTTGGTCGAGCCACCCATGTTGTTATTGCGTTTGATTTGCAATCCTGCCACTTTACCAGCCAATGCGTTGGTAAGGTTGTTGTCGCGGGTACGTGTTACTTCAGCCCCTTCAACTTTCTGTGCCGAATAGGCCAGCTCGTTTTTGTAGCGCGAAATACCCAATGCCGTCACGACTACTTCGTCAAGTTGGGTGTTGTTCACGAGCACTACGTCCACTACATTAGAAGCACCGAGTGTGACTTCCTGTGTGGCAAAGCCAGTGTAGGAAAACACCAGTACGGTGGCTCCTAAAGGCACTTGTACGGAGTACTTGCCATCAATGTCGGTGCGTGCGCCGCCGGCGGCACCTTTTACTGCGACAGATGCGCCGATGAGCGCATCGCCATCGCCCGTCACGATGCCCGTCACAGTGCGTTGGGCTAGGGCAAGCCCGAACCCAGCGAAGACGAGCGCGAGAGTTGTTAATAATCGCTTCATACGATAAGATAAATTTGGTGAAAAAATGTGTGAATTGTTTAGTGTAAACAGGTTTGGATTAAATAGGGTATATCTCTTGGTCAGCCAAAGTCTGCCATAGTATTAAAATGAAAAGCCACTGATCACAGACATCCCTAAAGTGGGAATCGCCCGTTTTCAAGCGGCTTTTAAAAACTTGGGGTCGGTTTCTCTCTGATTATTTTTGGCTTTGAGCCGGGGGTTGTCACGACCAAAGGTAAAACGCTTGATTAACAAAGGGTAAAAATAATGAAGGTTTTTTTTTAAAAAACCTTCATTCTAAATTTTGTACGAAAGGGTTTAACTGTAAGATTTTGAATGGTTTAAATTAATAACAGCTATTTCTCGCCGCCAGGGTGTTTCGCACTCCTAATACCTCCTATTCCTTATTGGAGTTGCCTCAAATACATCCTCACCGTATTTTGCAACCCATAGTACAACGCATCTGCAATGAGCGCATGGCCAATGCTGACCTCTAATAATTGTGGGCAATGCGTTTTGAAAAAGTGGAGGTTTTCAAGGTTCAGGTCGTGCCCGGCATTGATGCCGACACCAATTTCGTTGGCCACAAGAGCCGCTTCGGTGTAGGCTCGAACCGCCTCGAAAGGGTCTTTTTTGAAATCGTGCGCAAAAGGGCCGGTGTAAAATTCAACCCGGTCTGCGCCCGCGAGCCTGGCCCCTTCCACCATTTTTGCGATAGGATCAACAAACACAGAAACTCGGATTCCCTTTTTATGAAATTCCTGTACAAGCTCCCTAAGTTCTGATTGCTGCGCCACCGTGTCCCAACCATGATCGCTGGTAAGCTGGCTTTCGGTGTCCGGCACCAGCGTACACTGGTGTGGGGGATTTGCCAAAACAAGGTCGAGAAAGGCACGATCCGGGTTTCCTTCAATGTTGAACTCCGTGGTCACAACGGCCCGCAGGAGCGGCACATCGTCGTAACGAATATGTCGCTGATCTGGGCGAGGGTGTACGGTAATGCCTTGTGCACCAAAGGATTCTATGTCCTTGGCGGCTTGGACAAGATCAGGCAGATTGCTGCCACGAGAATTGCGCAGCAGGGCGATTTTATTGATATTTACGCTGAGACGGATCATTTTGACTGTTGACTGTTGACTGTTGACTGTTGACTGTTGACTGTTGACTGTTGACTGTTGACTTTTGACCGTTGACCGTTGACTGTTGACTTTTGACTTTTGACCGTTGACTATTGACCGTTGACCTTTGACCATTGACTGTTGACCGTTGACCTTTGACCATTGACTGTTGACCATTGACCGTTGCTAAGATTCACTAAGTCGTAGTAAAAAAAGATTCATAAAGTCATAGTAATCATGCTGTCTAAAAGTAGGCAGTCATGAAGAAAACGACACAAGAAGATCGCAATCTGATAGAAGAGTTAGTCAAGTCAGGCTTCAGGAGTTCTGAAATAGCTTTGCGAGTAGGGTGGTCGGTCAAGACAGTCGA
>JANMME010000902.1:0-7203 GCA_031373015.1 Saprospiraceae bacterium | reverse complement strand
CCATGACCCATGTTGTCTTCAGGCCACACATTGATAGCGCGATAAGTACGGTTTTGGTGGTCTACGCGGCTGAGGAAGCCGTGGTATTCGCCACCGTACACGATATCGTTGTTGGTCGGATCTACGGCAAGATGTCCGCTTTCGCCCCCAGCCGTTGACTCAAAATCGCGGTCACCAATAGAACCCCCATCGGTGCGGTGTGCGATGCGGACGCTGCTATTGTCTTGCTGCGCCCCATAGATTCGGAAAGGAAAAGCATTGTCGGTTGTCACGCGGTAAAATTGCGCAGTAGGCTGGTTGTGATAAGTCGTCCAGGTTTCGCCGCCGTCGTAGCTGATTTGAGCGCCGCCGTCATCGCCAATAATCAATCGTTTTGGGTCTTCCGGTGCGACCCAGAAATCGTGATGGTCACCATGGGGTGCGTATTTGGATTGAAAAGTTTTGCCGCCATCTTTGCTTTTGTGGTACGCCACATTCATCACGTACACCACTTCTTCGTCTTTTGTATCGGCGTAAATTCGGGAATAGTACCAGGCGCGTTGGCGAAGGTTGCGGTCGTCGTTGACTTTTGTCCACTTTTTGCCGCCGTCGTCAGAGCGGAATACGCCGCCTGTTTGGCTTTCGATAATGGCCCAAACCCGGTCTGGGCGCAGGGGACTGACGGCCACGCCGATGATGCCGAGCGTATCTTTTGGAAGCCCTTCATTTTGAGTGAGTTCTGCCCAGGTGTCGCCGCTGTCGGTGCTTTTCCAAAGGCTGCTTCCGGCACCACCGCTCGACAGGTCGTAGGGCGTTCGGCGTATTCTCCAAAAGGAAGCGTAGAGGATACGCGGGTTCGTTGGGTCAAGGCAAATGTCCACTGCACCTACGTTATCGTTGATAAAATGGATGCGCTGCCAGGTTTTCCCACCATCGCGAGTACGGTAGATACCCCGTTCGTCGGAAGCTTTGTAGAGGTCGCCCAGCACAGCAGCGTAGGCGATGTCGGGGTTGCTGGGATGGACTCTGATTCTGGGTATCTGGCGGCTGTTTTTTAGGCCAGCAGATTTCCAGGTGCGGCCGGCATCTTCGCTTTTCCACATCCCGGAGCCTGCGCTTACATTGCCGCGCATGGTACACTCGCCCCCGCCCACATAGATCACATTGTTGTCGCTCGGGGCGACTTCGATGGCGCCGATGCTGCCGCCGAAAAAGCCGTCAGAGATGTTTTCCCAGGTCCGTCCACCGTCTTGGGTACACCACACGCCCCCGCCTGTGGATCCGAAGTAAAATAGGTTGGGTTTGCCCGCCACGCCAGTCACTGCAGCCGAACGGCCTCCCCGGAAAGGGCCGACATTGCGCCATTGGAGGGAGCCGAACAGCGCGTCATTTACGTTCAGGCTACTGTTGGGTGGTGCTTGCGCAGTCTTGTTTTTTTGGGCAAAAAGGAGGGTATGGAAGGGAATGCAGAGGAAAAGGAGGACGAATCGTTTCATGTTGCAGGCTAAATTTTAGGCTGCAAGGATAGGGAAGATTTGTCCTTATATGTCCAAATAAAGTTTGGTCGCACTCAGAAACCTGCTTGCTGAGTCTATGGCAAAGCGAGCATTTTCTTCGGTAGGCTCAAAATCGAGGTCATAATCTCCCGATTGGCGAAGTTCGAAGACTTCCTTGAGGTTATCTCGATGCTCCTTGGAAAACGCGCCGTTTTTTACAAACAGTTCGTTGAACTTTACATACACGCCTTGGTGGGTTTTAGGCTGTAAATCAATTTCTGCCAAAAGTCCTCGCACGCAATCGAACATACAATAGTAAGAGCGATTGACGACCACGATGAGCCGGTCAAGTTGAAAATTTGCCTCCGCATCGGACAGGCAATCTTCAGCTCGCTGTAAAAATTTGACTGTTTCGGCTTTCATATTTCGATCCCCTCCCGCCGTACATTTTTGTAGTAAATGAAGTCTGACTGCTCCAACTTCTTAAGCGTGGTAGGATGCGCAGAGATGTATGTATTGAATTCTGAGTCCAATTTGGAAAGGTGCTTGCTCATGGCGTGTATTTCTGTGCCAACTTGAATTTCGTCGTCGCGCAGCACGACCAAAAAGTCAATATCAGAATCCTCTCGAAAATCGCCGCGTGCATACGAGCCGTAGAGAATGAGCTTGGCGAGGCGCTCCCCGTACAGGGCTACCAGTTCGCGTTTGACCGCAAGTGCAACTTCATTCTTGTCGAGCATGGAGTGCGATTTTGTGCAAAAGTAAAGCGATTGGATAGGTTCAACACAAAAACTTGTACCCAAAAATCTACATCAACAACTTGGCTTTCTGCGTGGCACCATTCAATCCGCGTGCTGCATATTCAACACCGTCACACCATAGCTGCTGCTCACCTCAATCTGCCAGAGTTCGTCCTCGCTCGTGACGGTGATTTTTCCTTTAGCAAAAGTGCTTTTTACTTTCATGTCCTTGAGCCATAGAGTCTTACCGATCAGGTAGGCCTCTTCGACAGTAATGCCTTTTTGAAAAATGATTTTCTGCGAAGAGCCGCCTTCGCCATTGTCTACTTCTGCTTCAGATCCGTTTTTGAAAAGTTGTTTGTAACGTTCATACCGGGTATCTGATTTGGGCAAATCAACACGGCCACCTTTCTTTTCTGATTGGCCGAGGAGATAAAATTCTGCGATGGAATAACCGGAATTGGCATCGTCAACGATGGTGATGGGAGCGCGTAGTTTGGAAAGGTAGCCGTCAAAAACGTATCCTTCCTTGCCTTGAGCGGTGCTCACTTTGACCCAAAATCCTTTGATGCTGAAGCCTTTGAATTCGACAACGGAGTAGGGCTTCTTTTTGAAATCGGTTTTTAGGACTTTGACAGCATCGCCATGATTGAGCGCAATGATGCGTTCGCCTTTGGGGTCGGGGGTTTTGCGCAGCACCAGGCCACTGCCAGCGTGGACAAAAAGTTCGTCACCTGGGTTGTAAACGCCGATGCCGAAAGCGAAGGATTGGAAAAAGAGTATAGATGCTGTAAGTAAAAGAAATTTGCTCGTCATATAACTTGATTTGATTGAAGGCGAAAAGTAAGGAGTTATTGGGTCTGGCTACTCAGGTCTTGTTTTTTAAGTCTAAAAAAAGTGGCAATCCCGGTACTCGGGATTGCCACTTTATAATTTATCAGTTGCCAATAAAGGCAATGTCCAATGCTTAAATCTTTACAATCTTGAGCGTTTTCACGTCGCCGTTGCCAAAGCGGATGCGTGCCATGTAAATACCTGTTGGCAAATCTTCTACTGGAAGGTTTTCCAAATGCATAACACCGGCAGGAATGTTGATGTGGTGCAGAACAGCGCCATTGGTAGCCGAAATGTCAATCGTGACATCGGTGTCGTATTGGATGGCATTCATAATGTGCAACGTTTTTCCAACAGGATTCGGTGCAATGAGCACTCCTTCGGAAGCCGCAAAAGAAACCTCAATAACAAGAATTTCAGAGTAAGCCTCCTGCCCCATGCTGCTCAAGCGGCGGATGCGGTAGAAGTTTTTGCCGATCACAGGAGTTTCGTGCAAGTAGCTGTAATGATTCGGATTGACAGCATCTTGCTTGCCCATAATGGTCTCTACATTGCGCCATGTCAGCATATTGGTAGAGTGCTGCACGGTGTAAGAATACTCGGTTGCTTCAGGATTTGAGGTCCACTCTACCATTATTGCCGTTAGTCCGGTCTGGTGTACCGTGAAGTTCATATTGAACCCGTCGCAACCAGGAGAGCCTGCGGGCAACACTGTGATAATCACGATGTTGGACTCAAGGAAAGGACAGCCCTCGCGACGAGCGCAGCGCATAAACTTAGCGGTTTCGAACAAGGGGCCGGGCTGGTAACTCGAACTCGTAGCACCCGGGATTCCCACCCAACTAGGAGGGGATTGGCCAATTTGGATGAACTGCATCCATTGATAGGAAATCTGACCACTGCCACCAGAAGGCGGTACAGTGCCGACGATGGGATCAGGTGTCTCGCCTTCGCAGATGGTCTGGCTGCAGCAGATTACCCCAGCATTCGTTACGTTGTCGCAAACTGTGTGGATACCAGCATCGAAACAAAGGTTGTCTGGTTGGCCGGCTACAATGGTAAATGGATCCGTTTTGCCGTTGGACTTCACGTCGCTGTCTTTGCAATCGTTGTTGACCCAGTCTTTTTTAGTCCATTGATAGCCCGCAGGTTTGTTGCTGAACATCAGGATATAAGTACCGGGAGTGACACACTCGAAATAGTAATTGCCAGCAGCATTGGTCGTAGCGGTACCCACCGTCACGTCATCTGCATTGCCAAATATACCATCGGGGCCGGGCTTGATCAGCATGACCGTGATGTTTGGTACTCCGATTAAGAGCGCCGGGTCTTGGAAGCCATTCTGATCGTCGTCGTACCAAACGAAGTCGCCGATCTTGATGCCGTTGTTGGTGGAGCCTATAGTTACAGAAGCCGTTGCAGTACAGTTGTTTGCATCTGTAACGGTCACGGTATAGGTTCCTGCCGGAAGATTGACGGCGGTAGCCGTGGTTTCAAGATTGCTCCACTTGTACTTGTAAGCAGGTGTGCCCCCAGAAACACTGGCCGTTGCGCTGCCTGGCGAAGAGCAGTTTGCATTGATGGAAGCAACAATGACGACATTGGGCGCCAGGGAAGCAGCAATGCTGACAACCGCAGTGGCGGTGCAGCCAGCAGCGTCGGTCACTGTAACCGTGTAGGTGCCTGCTCCAAGATTAGTTACCACCGCGGTGGTGCTCATGCCCGGGTTATTCCATTTGTAGGTGTAAGGGCTTGTGCCACCAGAGGCTGCCACGGTCGCCGAACCAGTATTGCTGGCGCAAGCTGATGGGCTGCTGCCGGTGATGGCTGCGGTGGGCGCTCCAGGCTGGGTAATGGTCGCCATACCCACTGCTGGACAACCGTTATTGTCCGTTACCGTCACGCTATGGGTGCCTGGAGGAAGATTGGTAGCCACCGCCGTCATTTGGTTGTTGGCTGAAGCCGACCATTTGTAGGTATAAGGCCCTGTTCCCCCTATCGCGACAGCAGTAGCGGTGCCACCGCCAGTGCAGGTAGCCTGTGCATTGACCGTGACATTCACACTGGGGCCTTGTGCTTGGACAATGGTCACCAAAGCAATGCCCACACAGCCAGACGCATCCGTAATGGTCACGCTGTGCTGTCCTGCAAGAAGGCCCGTTGCATTGGCCGTCATCTGGTTATTGTCCCACTTAAAAGTATAAGGAGCAATACCACCTGTGGCAGAAGCCGTAGCAGTGCCTCCCGTCAGGCAAGTGGCCGGACCAGTTGCCGTAGAAGTAGGAATGAGCGGTGACGCCGCTGCGATGATCGCTATTCCGAGACCCTGGCAACCTGTGGTGATGTCAACGACCGTCACTTTGTGTGGGCCTGCAGCAAGGTTGGTTGCAGTAGCAGTCGTCTGGCCATTGTCCCAAGAATAGGCGTAGTTGCCAGAGCCGCCCGAAACGGTGGCCGAAGCACTGCCACCAACGGTACATCCTGCAAGTGCCGTGGGGATTACATTGACGGTCAATGCGTTGCTGTTGTTCGTGACAGTAACCTGATTGACACAGGCACACAAGTTGCCGTCAATCACCGTAACCGAATAGGTTCCGGCAGGCACCGAAATGCTTGGGCCGGATTGTCCGTTGCTCCAGTTGTACACATAAGGCTGTGTTCCACCAATAACAGTAATAGTTGCCGTGCCGTTCAGACCGCAGTTGGCAGGAATGGACGAAGGCGTACAAACCAACTGGGCAGGCTGGGTGATCGTAATCGAAGTGAGGTTGAAGCATCCAGTGCCCTGGTCTGTTACAGTCACGGTGTAAGAACCCGGAGCGAGGTTGGTGATATCTGCGGTTGTGCCGCCATTGCTCCAGATATAGGTGTAAGGGCCAACGCCCGACATGACACTGACGTGTGCAGAGCCATTGTTTTGGCCAAAACATTTAACATTGATGCCAGAAATCATCAGCCAGATACCTTCATTCCAGAAGCCAACTTCGCAGTAATCGGTAGCGGTGCAGCCATTGGCATCCGTCACGGTCGCCGTGTAAGTGCCCGCAGCAAGACCCGTGATGCCAGGTGTATTGGCCCCATTGCTCCAATGGTAGGAATAAGGCGGGGTGCCTCCGTTGGGTACTGCCGAGGCCGTACCGTCGGGTGCATTGCCGCAAATTTGGCTGCTGCAATACACATCAACCCCCAAAGTAGGTGGCTGAGAAATGGTGATACAACCTGTGCCCGTGCCAAGGTCAATGTCCGTAACCGTGACACAATAGTTGCCAGGGCCAAGGTTTGTGATGGTTTGCGTAGTGGCGCCGTTGCTCCAAAGATAGGTGTACGGAAACCAGCCGCCCGAAGGGTTGGCTGTTGCGGTGCCATTGTTAAAACCGTTGCAGCTCACGTTCGTGCCGGTTACGGTGACTTGGACTTGTGCCTGTGAAAATGCGGGCAGCAAAAGGGCCAGCAGGAAGGCAAAGGAAGCAAATTGATTTTTGAAAAAGGATGTGGTAGACTTTTGTCCCATGGGAAACAACATTTTTTAAACAGTAATCGGATATTTTTGACACTAAGATTAAACGCGACAAAAGACGGGCCACTTTGAAAAAGTAACCAGTGTTCCGTATGCAGGCGGGGGGAAGGATTGAAAAAGGCGAGCGATTAAACAGGGAAACTAAAGTCTTATGCTTGACAAAAGTAGGCTATTCCGGACTTAGTATGTCTCTACTGGGCTGTTAATTTTTTCCCCAAAGTGGGCTTGTGTCGGGTAGATTGCGGTTTGGGTTTGGCATTTCCTAGGAAGGCCACCAAGTTACGCAAGGTGATTTTTTGCATACTTTGCTGAACTTCAGAATAATAATACAGGAGTTTTCCAATAGTTTGAAACTTTCGGAAAACTCCTAGGCCGCGTTCAGTGCTTGATTTGCAAAGGTTTAGCCCCTATCTCCCCATCCCTTCCAAGGACTTGAAGGAGGTAGTTGCCCGCAGGCAAATTGCCCAGTTGGATGGTTTCTTCTGGCTGGCCTTGGAGGTTTTGGGTGCGAACAAGGCGGCCTTGCTGATCAAAAATATTGGCGTGAGCACAGCCATCGCTTTTTAGGCTAATGGAGGTGGAGGCAGGATTGGGGAAAAAACTAAATCCGGAATCTGCGGGCGTATGTTGGGCCGCA
>JANMME010000879.1:0-2160 GCA_031373015.1 Saprospiraceae bacterium | reverse complement strand
CAGCAATTTCGGTTCCCGGTGTCTCGTGTTCAATGACAAGGTCCTTTGCCTGATCCCCTTTTTGAAAATGAAGCAAGTATTTCCCTTCGGGTAAATCTTTTGAAAAAACGTCAAAACCACGATAGATTTCTTCAAAATCGCTGTTTCGAATACTTATTTCCACATCTCTTGCTTTCGAGGATTTGTTGACTTTGAAAGAAATCATGCTAAAAGCCTCCAAGATGTCCTTGGTAGCTAACTTTTCAGGTGGAAGTGCTGACCCCAGGATGATATTGGGCATATCGGATAGGTTGAAAGTTGGCATGTAGCTTGCCTTTTGAACTTTCCCGGATTCAGCGGCCAATTGGCTTACCCGCCCGTCTAAATACAGCAATAATTTATCCAATGGAACGCCGCCTTGGAATCTTGCCGCAGCGCCATTTAGAGCCTCCAGCAAACTGCGTGTGAAAAATCCCCGGATTTCGATTTTATCCTGTGCGCCTTTTACTGCTGCTTCAAAAGCTGCGTTGGTATAGGTGCTTGCAAAGGCTGCCAGATGACGGGAATCTGCAGCCCCCTTGTCGGGTTTGGTCAAGGTTAGCGTAGGGTCGTAGCCGCCAGCCGCTTGAAGTGAAACCCTACAGCAGTCCATGAAAAAGAATATTTCTGGGAAAATCCCCCAACTTTTTATATAATTGATGTATCCCGACATCTTTAGCGCGGCCGCTGCACTGGTATCGCTCGACCAAAAAGGAAGGCACAAGCCAACTTCCTCAGAGGAAAGGCCAAGTCCGTGCCCGCTAAAATAGAAGTAAAAGCGGCGGGGCGTAGTGGTCTCTTGGTTTTCCAATGCCTTGTTGATCAATCCATACAATTTGTCGTCAATCTCCTCATGAACAGGGCGCGCCAAATCTTTGTCCACGATTTTAGACAGTAAAACCACGGTGTTTTCTAGCGGTACGCCACCGCCGGTCTCCGTGTCGTTGACCCATTTGGCGAAATCTTCAGCGTCGTCTCGGGCGCCCTTCAGCGGGAAATCGAACCTCGGGTAATCATTGATGCCGATAATTAGCGCGTAATCGCTTGAGTTGATGGCCATAACAACAGGGATTTATTGTGAAACGATGGATACAAGACTGCGAATGGTTGCGGGATCTTCGTCAAAACCGCCGTGCGCCGACGATCGGCTTTCAAAGCCAGAAGCAACACCGTCAGGGGAAAGAGACAAAGCCAAACGATTTTCTTTATTCAGAAATTCCCTTATTTTATTCAGTGCAGGTTCTTTATTATAGGGCTCTTTGTCAGATAAATGCTTCATGAGTCCGAGGATATGCACGTCGGGGGTTTTTTCCAAAATGCCCGAAATAAGGTAGAGCAATGAATGGGTGTACACATAAGCGCAATTGTCTTTGCGTTCGTACTGGTCTTCCATCGTAAACATCCTAAAATGCAAGAAACGGTTTGGTTCTGCCACCACTTCCTGAACAAACAAATCGCTCCGACATGCGGGCGCCAGAAAGATGACGTTGCGCAAGGGCAAGAGATTGGGGTAGTGGGCGGAAATGCAGCGGAGCATATTGCATATCGCGATGGAACCGGCACTGTGGCCTACAACGTCAACAACAAATGCTGGGTTTTGGGATTTGTGCTTTGACAAGGCTCCCAGGAGGTAACGTCCGGCGTGTTGGTTTGTACCAGAGAGCCCGGTATTGTCCGCCCACATCGAATCCGTCTTTTCTTTCATGCCTTCCCAGAGTTCCGCGCCGAGTTCCGCGACATAGAATTCTCGCAATATTTCTTCGACAACGGTTGGAAAGAAGTCGTGGTCGGTGTTTTTCCAAAAACGTTTGATTACGCGGATGATCACGCTGGTCAAGGGCTTGATAATCGCAAGCGGTAGAAAGCCTTTTGTACCTTCTTCTGAAAGGTTTTCTGGCACCAGGTGATCTTTTCGGTAAAATTCGTCCTGTGGGCCTTCTGTTTGGACGGCAATCACAAGCGCGTGATCGGTGTTGATCTCGGCCTCCAACTCGGCCTCAATATCCAATTCGTTCGCTTTCACTTTGGCGGCATCCCATCCTTGAGCTTTCGCACTTGCTGATTCATCATACTGGGCGAAAGGCTGTTCGCTTTGAATTTCGCTTTGAATTTTTGAATCTTCGAGCGGAACTGGTCCACGTG
>JANMME010000821.1:0-3654 GCA_031373015.1 Saprospiraceae bacterium | reverse complement strand
ATGACCTGCGCCGCCTCCGCTGCCCAATAATATCTTGTTGGTTTGGTTTTCAAAATACTTCAGGCCTCCAATACCGTCGGTGTTGGGGGTGGGCGGGTTGGGAAAATCAGCGAGTTCAAATCCACCATTTCCGCCGGAACCACCGTTAGCTCCGCCACCGCCGCCGCCATTGTGCGCATTTCCACCACCGCCCCCCGTGGCCGCCCGTCCACGGCCAAAAGAAAAATCTATCGGGATGGAGACGACCCCTTCCCCTTTTTCAGCCGCCAGGGTGGATTGGGGAGCATAGAAATATTGTTGCTCGCCGAACACCCAAGGAATATCGTTTGGTTCAACATCCCCGCCCCGGAAGCCTTTGCCGTTGACATCCAAATTGCCGGAGAGGGTCAATTGACCTTTCACGTCCAGGGCCAATACCCCGCCAACGCTCCCGTTCCAAGGCAGACAAGTGATCCCGCACACCATGGCCGAATCGTATTCGGGCACCCGCACCAATTGCACTTTTCCGCTCAGGTCGTAAGGGCGTGTAAGCGCGAATTGCAGTTGAATCGTGTTGCCACTGATACTCTGGATGCGGTTGAATTCGTAGTTTCCAATACAAGTGGTGTTGAGCACAGTGCCAAAACTCGCCGTATTGGAAAGGTCCACTTGTGGAACTTGCATCTGTAGCAGCAAAACCTTGTCGCCCGTATTGAATCCAGTCAAAGTGCCGACCTGCAGCGTACTGCTGTCGCATCCGAAGCCCAGCACGGGAGTATAATGGTTGATGACGCCGCTTAGGCAGGGAAGTGCTTGGGTTGGTTTTTGCCCAAGGGTGTCACAAAATGGCCATGAGGCTGAATAAAGCCACAAAATGAGGTAAGTCAGCATTGATTAAAAACTTGATGAATCGGACAGGGTTAATCTCGTCTGCAAGTTAGGGTGTTTTGCAAAAACAAGGGATGCTTTGACCCCAGATGGCATTTGCCTGTTAACATTTTTTAAAAACACAATGCTTGTCCCGGTTTAGGAAGGGCTTTCCTACTTTTGCACACTTAAAAAGGACAACTTTCACAAAAGACACCAATCTACATCCATCCGTATGTTCAAAAACTTGATTGCCGCAGCCGCTATGATACTTCTGGCCTGCCCGGCTTTTGCCCAAACCGACGCCCCGCTTTTCACGGTTAAGGGCAACCCCGTCACCGCTGCTGAATTCAAATACATTTATTCCAAGACCAATCAGGACAAGGCCGATTTTTCGGAAAAAAGCCTGCGCGAATACCTCGAACTCTACACCAACTTCAAACTAAAGGTCCAAAAGGCCCGCGACATGCGGCTCGACACCATCGCTTCCTTGAACAGCGAATTGGAGGGCTACAAAAAGCAGTTGGCCAAATCCTATTTGGAAGACAAAGAAGTGACCGAAAAACTCATCCGTGAGGCCTACGACCGTATGCAGACAGACGTGGATGTCAGCCACATACTCGTTATCTGCGACCGCAACAAACCCGCCGCTGATACACTAAAGGCTTTTAGGCGTGCTGTTGACTGGTCAAAAATGATCATTAAAGGCGCAAGTTTCGACAAAATTGCGTACGACAGCTCTGAAGACAAAACCGCCAAAGAAAACCGTGGATATCTCGGCTTCATTACTGCTATGCTGCCCGACGGTTATTATGGTGTGGAAAAAACCATATACCAATCAAAAGTAGGTGATTTGCTCGGCCCCGTCCGCTCAAACTCCGGCTACCATCTCCTTCGCGTCAACGGTACCCGTCCAGCCCGCGGAGAAATAGAGGTAAATCAAATCCTCATTCGCAAAAGCGACAAGCCCGAACTAACCGAGGCGAAAAAGATGCGTGCCGACAGTGCCTACAACGAACTAATGGCGGGTGGAAAATGGGAAGCCGTTTGCCAAAAATATTCCGAAGACAAGGCTACCGCAAACAAAGGCGGCTATATCGGCTTTTTTGGCATCAACCGCTACCAAAAGGTGTTTGAAGACGCTGCCTTTACGATCGAAAAGGATGGCGATTACTCCAAACCCGTTGAAACTTCCCTCGGCTGGCATATCATTCAACGCAAAAGCCGCCGCCCCATCGCTACTTTCGACCAACTCAAGCGCGGCCTTACAGAGCGCGTGAAGCGAGACAGCCGCAGCGAAGCGGCCAAACAATCCATTATCAGCCGAATCAAGAAAGAAGGGGGCTACGCTGAAGATTCTAAAGTGCTCGCTGCTTGGTCAGCCAAACAAGTGGACACCATTTTTCACACCTTCAAATGGAAGCCCGACCCAGCCAAGCCTCAAGACGTGATGTTCCGGTACGGCCAAGACAAAGTCTACACGGTCGCTGATTTTGAAGACTATTGCCAACGCGCAGGCCGCGACCGCATGCGGGGTGCAGGCTACCCGGTGCAAGAGACCATCAACAAACTCTATAAAACCTGGGGCGACGAAACGGCTATGTCGTTCGAGGAGAGCCAGTTGGACAAAAAATACCCGGAGTTTAAATCACTCATGCGCGAATACGAAGAAGGCATCCTCCTTTTTGAGGCCTTGAAACAAAACGTGTGGGACCGTGCCAACAACGACTCCACAGGCCTTCAAAAGTACTTCAATGAAGAGCTCGCCATGAAATACAAATGGGACGAGCGGGCCCGGGTCACTTTCTACACCCTTAAGACATCTGACCCAAAAGTGCTGGCAAAAGTGCGCGCCCTGGCTGCAAAAAAACCGGCTGCGGGTGTGGTCAAAAAGTTCAACAAAAAAGGAAAGCCAGAAGTGTTGACGGTAATGGAAAAACTTTACGAAAAGGGCAAAAACAAAGAGTTGGGCGAACTTTGGAAGGCAGGTGACATGACCGTTGCCAAAACAGATACGACGACCAAAACGGCTTCTTTTATCAAAATCGAACAGATCGTGCCACCCTCGCCTAAAGCACTTTCTGAAGCACGTGGCTACGCCGTGGCCGATTACCAGGACTACTTGGAGAAAAAATGGATCATGGATCTTCGGAAAGAGTACCCTGTAGTGGTGAATGAAGCGGTATTGAAGACTTTGATTAAAAAGTAATCTATTTGCGGTAAAAAAAGAACGGCGCACCTTCTGCTTTGTGGAAGATGCGCCGTTCTTTTTCAATTGAAGGTGAGATCATTGAAGCCGATCTCTCAATCTTATTGCAGCCGGATTTTCAATTTGAAGCAAATGATGTAGCAATTTTTCAAAAGTTTTTATCCTTTGATTGATAACCTCGTGCAATTCACTCGGCTTTTTGGGCAAACCAAAATCCTTGGTCAAATCAATCTTAGCAGTTTTACAGGTAGCAATAATCCAGTCCTCAAGTTTTCCTTTCAATACCAGTATGCGGTTGCCTGACTTGTCTGTAAACTCAGATACTCCAAATAATTCGTTGACAAAATCTAGATCTTTCTCATAACTTGTCTTGGCACTATCGGGGTCTTCATCTACTAGGGCTATTTGATTTTCAGAGACTTTCATTTTGGCGAAAACCCTTGATTTTCCAGCATGGTGTGTAACCTTTTTTTTGTGAACTCCCATTTTTTTAACCAATGCTTCATCAGGGAGACATTCAACATGGACTTCTTTCATTTGCCAAGGATTTGGGGTAGGTTAAAAAATGCATCGGAGTTCAAATCCATCAGCTTCGATAT
>JANMME010000791.1:0-2882 GCA_031373015.1 Saprospiraceae bacterium | reverse complement strand
GTTTGTCCGTCTCGTCATCATCATCATAAGAGGGCTTGGTGCTGGGAGATGGGTCGTCGTCGTAAGGACGGTCTGTGCTGGTAGCGGGTGGTCTCTGACCGGGTCGGGTGTTTGGCTTGACCGGTTTTTCGGGTTCAGGCGTCGGCTTGGCGGGTTTTGTGTTGGGGGCTCCAGGCCCTATTTCAAAGTCGGGTTCGCCATCTTCCACCACCGGGCTGTTGTCGGGTTTGGGCTTGCTGCCCGGCCAGTCGGAAGGTTTGGTGGGGGTATAACTGGAATCTTCCTTGATTTTGACAGCGCGTTTGTTTTTGCCGCGGATGCTGATAGCTTCATTGGTCTCAGGTTCTTGTCCGCGGCGCAGGCCGTTCATTTCCAATAATTTATCTAGCTTAATGCCGTACGCCTGTGCGATGTCGAACATCGTTTGGCCTTCGCGCACAGTATGCTCGGTAGCGCGGCCATGCCATTTTTCTCCCTTGCACTGAATAAAGACGCGGGTGTTGGGTTTCAGTTTCACACCGGGCGGGTAGCCTCGGTCGTTGTAATCCACCACTTTTTGCGTGCTCAAGCGGAAAGCGCGTGCTACGTCCTCGAGCGTTTCGCCTTCGCGGGAGGCTACTACTTTCGCGTCGTTCACCCGCCCGATGCGCCCTGTAGCCTCCGCCTTTTGCCCTGGGGCATTAGGGCCTACAGGCTTAGCAGGTTCATCGCCCCCTCCACCTTCTGTTGGGAAAGTGTTTGGCCTCGATCCCTGGGTGTCGAATTCATAGAGTTTGTATCGTTCGATTAGGCCGATGAGTTTGTCGGCATAGTCGGGGGCAGTGGCATAGCCAGCAGATTGAAGTCCACGTGCCCATGCTTTGTAGTCGGTACGGTCCAGGTTGAAAAGGAAGCCGTAGCGCGTAGATTTGCGTGGGTCGCGCAAGAATTGGCCATGATCTATAAAACTCTCTTCCACCGATCCATAACTCCGGAAACAAGATTCAACGGGGTTGCCGTCCTTATCGCGGTCGTCGTCTATTTTCTTGTAAGTTTTGCCGCTCCAATTGCTGCTGCACTTGATTCCAAAATGGTTTTTGGCCGTAGTAGCAAGTTCGCTGGTGCCCGCAGAACTTTCGAGTACGCCTTGTGCAAGCACGATGCTGGCGGGCACTCCGATACGATCCATGGATAGTACTGCCGCACGGCTATACTTGTCAATATAATCAAGATTGCGGTCTTTGGTACTATATTCGGCAGGTGCGAGGACAGTTTTGTCAATGCCCGTGCCTTTGCTGGATTTGCTGCTGCTGGTGCTGCGCGGGCGCAATATGTCGCAACTTTGAGCGAGCACTGCGGCTAAAAGGGTGAGGAGGAGTACGTTTCTCATTGTTGTTTGTGAATTAAGAGATGGGGATATTGGTGAAATTGGTTTTGCAATCGTCGGCGTAAAAGTAAACGCCTTTCGGGAAATTCCAGTACGCGTGGGTATTGGGAAAAATGGGACTGCATCCATACTACTGGACATTTTTATTTCACACAGATGTCACACAGATAACTCACGCAGATTTTACGCAGAATTTATCTGTGTGACATCTGCGTTTCAAATCTGTGTAACATCTGCGTGAAAATGTCCAGTAGTGTAGGCGACTTCACGCTGTCTGGCCAAAAATCCTTGCGAAAACCTGACTTTCTTCCTGGAAAACGGAGGCAAACGCCTCTGGGAAAACAAAAAAATGGTGTATCGCCACGGGAAGTGCATCCACGCCAGCCAAACCGATCACCGATTCCACATGGGCGCGGGGCATCCTGCTTGCGGCTTCTAGTTTTTCCCATACATCTTCGGATGAAAAACTGGGCCAAGTCTCATCAGGGTATTTCAACACGAATGCTTTGGCGTATTCGTGCATGGCCACATTGTACCATTGCATCGGTTTTACAAAGGCTAACATCACTTGTTCTGCCGAAAAAAGCAGACAACCATCTGCTTCGTGCATTTCCGATGCATGGTCGTAAGGATGTTCGGGCGTAGGAAAAGGGCGGGGGAACAAGATGACTTTCTCAAACTTGTCGAACAAAAACTGCTCGCGCCTAAAGGTCAGTGCTACTACCTGTGCCGAAATGGCCACCTGTACATCGGGCGGCAATGAATCTTCCGGGAATGCCAGCGCCTCCCAATCGGTACCCATGTTAAACATAGCTACGCGCCCCCGGAAACGACGCCGCTCCTCTGCGGAAAGACGGCGGTAAAACATGCAGGAACGCTCCAGGAAAGCCCTCAACTCCACACTGAGTTCAGGCGGATTGCGGCTGTACCACCACCAGTTTATCTGAGGCGAAAGGATAAAAATCAGCGCAGATATGACCAAAAAAGGCACGAAATAGATGGAATATTTTTCATCCACGGCCCAGGCCAGCCCGAGGAAGAGCGCGCCGATCAGCGCAAAAGGGGCCATGATTTTGTTGGCAAACATATTTTTTTGTAAAGAGTTGGTTTGACGATTTTTGGCAAAGTTCGGAAAAGACTTGGGGGTAGTGCAATACAAGAAATTGTAGTCGTTACATTTGTACGGTCTTTCGCCCTCCATTTCTAACAAATCTGGAAACACTCTAATCACACAAACGCTACATTTATGGTTATCCCTACGCCAAAGTCAATCGGCCTCAAAGAATTTTGGGAAGAACTCGGCTATTCCAAATCTACCTTCTACCGAAGACTCACTGCTATCGGCTTGAAAACTTCTAACCGCCTTCTTTCTCCTGATGAGCAAGATTATCTCCGCGTGAGGCTCGGCTTTCCACCTAAGTTTTCGCCCCCCCCCCCCCCTCAGGGCCTACGCATTAAAATTGAGGGCTTTATCTCTGTAATCATCAGTTCTTGCACATTTAGCCATTTTTCTTGC
>JANMME010000780.1:0-4255 GCA_031373015.1 Saprospiraceae bacterium | reverse complement strand
AGGGCTTTACCCCAACTAGTGCCGCATCCACCGAATGACTTATGAATTAGCGAGACAGATTTTTTGTCCTTCAAGGCTTGATGAGGGCACTCCCGAAAGCATTCGGGATTAACCGACGAAGAACGCAGATGAACGGAAAATATGGCCGTATATTCATAGGTCATTCGGTGGATGCGGCACTAGTTGGGGTAAAGCCCTGATTCTGCCAAGAGTCGTCTGCCTATAACACGGTCTGGGTCGTTGAGATTTAGGATTTTAATGGTTGCTTCGGCCAATAAAGTTTTAGGGTAAATCCCACCGGATTCTGCCTCAAAGTGTTCTTCCCAAAGATCGCGACGGGGGTTAAAAAAGCGGATAGGGGTTTCTGTTTCGCCTAACACAGTGGTCAGATCCGTCCTTTGTTGCGGTTGCAACGCGGACAGGCATAAGCAAGATTTTCGAGGATGGATTTACCACCATGTTTGATGGCGATAACATGGTCAACTTCAAAGGGGAAACTACCCGCAAAATCAGGCAAAAGGCAATACTCGCAACGAAAAGAAGCCCGTTCGGCTACATGCACCCTAATCTCTTGCGGGATATAGCGACTCATTTTTGAGCGATTTGCAGCCTTGCCCGGGCTTTAGCAATGATAATAAAGTCTTCTTCCAGTAAGTATTTTTCGAGTTCCGTTTTCTCTTCTAGGCTGAGGTTGCCTTCTTTTTCTTTTTCAATGAGGTCGTATAAACGCTTCACGGTCTTCTCAGAAGCACGAAATTCCAATACCTTTTCGGGGGCAGTTTCCACCAAAAGGTTGATCAAATCATCGAATGGCCGGGCAGCAAGTGCGTTTGTCATGGATCGAAATTTTATGCAAGTAAAGGCTTTTTCTAGATAATTGTTCAATAATCTCACCATTCCCAACCCTCCAAACCCTCCAAAGGATCAGGTTTGATATTCATCTTGGTTTCGGCGCGTTGTTTTTGACGTTCGAGCACGAGCCTTGCCAGGCCGATATGGGGCGGCTCGGGCGCATTGGGATGCATCACCGGGCGGATTTTTTCTTCCAATACATCTAGGCGGTAGAGCAGGCTCATCAGGTAATCCTGGCGATTTATAAGCATCTCTTCGATACGTTCCGCGAGAAGGGCGAGCAACTCGGCTTCGTCGGCAGGGGGTGGTGCAGATTCCAGTTCGAAGGGAGCCCGGATCAGGTCGGTGGTTTGTTGTAATGCGTTGTCGGACATGGGGTAAAAGTACGGCGCGTGATCTCGTTTCTAGAAAAGAGTCCGCTTGACAAAAAGACCTATAAGGTTTTTAGAAACCTTATAGGTCTCAATCGTGGCGAAAAAGACCAAGTCGAAGCGCGATTATTGCGATTCCGAGCCTTCTCACGAGCCTCCTCCAAGCCGATTTCCAGCCGAAGTTCCTCCAAATCGCGGTGCGCCACCTCTTCCACCTGCCAATGCCCAATGGGTTTGGTCAGCCGTCCCGAGCGGAAATGATAAAGCAATTCAGACCACACGTCGGGCGTCCAGATCACGAACAGCAGAAATGTGCCGATGCTGAACAGGGAGAACCCCGCATTGCCAAACATAAATGCCTGCATTCGGATTTCGTCCGGCGCTTCTTGTCGGTATCCCAGCAAGGCGTGTTTTAGGTCATGGGTTTCGTAGTAAGGGACAAAATCCAGGTTGTTGGCCTGCAACATGTCCCAAATGTTGCGCCCCAAAGTGCCCGGAGCGCAATGTTCGAGTGCTACCAAACGACGGCTCGCCGCTTTTTTGTTGCCAAAAAGATTGAGGAAAAAAATGCCAAAATTTAGCTGCCGGACAAAGACAACCCTGTGCGCGAAGCGGAGCCACGCGCAAAAAATCTTATTTTTCATGTTAAAATGGATTAGTGGTTTTTGACAGGATTTACAGGATGAGACAGGATTTATAGGATTTCACTTCGATTCTATCCTGAAAATCCTGTCTCATCCTGTAAATCCTGTCCATCTATTACCCTTGCCAATTCACCCGCCGCGACACGTACATCACCACGCCCAAAATGGCAAACAGGCCCAAACTCCCGATGAGCAAGGCGTAATCCTGCTGTTGCAAGACCACGAACAAGAAGCCGTACAGCACCGTCAAGGTGCCTCCTACAAACAAGGCCATGCGGTTGGATTGGAAGAGCGAGCGCGTGTACAAACCCGTCATTCCGATGGTCATAATGGCCGCAATGAAGTAAGCCCAATTGAACGTGACATGTTCTGAAATGGATACCAACAGCGTGTAAAAAATCACCAGCGCCAGACCAATGAGCGCGTATTGGAACGGGTGTACCCGGCGTGATTGGCCCATCTCGATAAAGAAAATGGTGAGGAATGTGAGGCCAATGAACAAGATGGCGTACTTCACAGAGCGTGTGGATTTTTGGTAATTGTCAACAGGCATCAGAAAATCCACGCCGAATGTGCTTTCGCTGAAATTGATTTGGGCATCGCTGGTCCATTGCTGCGGGTAGTTGCGATTGAGGTTTAGCACCTTCCACGAAGCCACAAACCCTGCGGGCGACACCGTTTTTTCATCGGGCAAAAACGCGCCCGTGAAACTGGGGTCGGCCCAGGGCGACGCGATTTTTACATCGGTTATTTTGCCCACAGGAGTAAAAAATAGCGTACCCGAGCCTTTCAGCGAGAGCTCGATTTTGAATGGATGCGTTTTTGGAGCGCTTTCATTTCCTCCGGTTTCAAGTGCAATCGGCACATGAATCCCGCTTTGGAGCAAGCCCGATACCGGTATTCCGGGGTCAAACACGGAGTTTTGGCCATTCCATTGCAACGTCACTTGGTCTTCCAGACCCCGCAGGTCGGGGATGCCCAGCATGAGCGAGGCTTTGTCCCACAAAACCGTCGCCCCGGCGGGGATGAGTTTTTGCACATCAGGGTGATTGAAATTGCCTTCTAGGGTCAGATGGCTGCCATACAGCACCACGTCAAAGATGCCCCGGTGGCGTTTTTCGGGGGTGACTTGCCCGTTCTCATGAAGCTCATCGGGCAGGAGGTAGGCGAATTTCGTCTCCTTAAACACCTCTTTGCCGTCGGTGCTGCGCTGGGTTTGTTCGTATGGCAGGACGAGGATTGGCCCGCTAATGGTCTGGCTTTGACCCCATTTGCTGCTTACTTCATTGATGGCTTCGCTTTGCCGCCCCTCCCGTTCGTGGATGAGGCTTTCTACCATGGAGGTAGGGATAAGCAGCACCAACATCAGGAAAAAGATGAGAACGCCCTTGAGCGTGGTGCTATTTCGCTGAAAAAAGGAGGGTTCGGGGGTGTTTGGTTGGGTGGATTCCATGCGTTAGATTTTAAGTTTTAAAACTACTTTGAATTGCAAAGTTATTTTAAAAACTTGAAAGCGCAAGAGCCTGCGAGAAAATTTGTGCTGGGACTTTTAAGAAGTTACTCGATGAGTACGAAGGTTTAGCCGCCGAAGTTACTCGATGAGTACGAAGGCGGCCCACACATACGGGCTATCAGGATACTTTTTACGCATGGCCTTTTGCGCCATACGGAATGCCTCAGGAACGGGTAAATTTCGGTCGAGATACTGACGATAAAATTCGATCATCAGCTCGCCGGTTTTTTGATCGTTGACTTGCCAAAGGCTCATAATTAGGTACCTGGCCCCGGCGATTTTGAAGGCGCGTTGCAAGCCATAAACGCCCTCATTCCCTTCTATTTGACCCAATCCCGTTTCACAGGCGGAGAGCACAACGAGCTCGGTATTCGAGAGGTTCATTTGACTGATCTCGAAGGCCGTAAGGATGCCGTCTTCGCGCTGGGCGGGCGGGTGACCCGTAACCCAAGCGGTGTTGGCGCCCGCGAGGATCAGGCCCGAGCGCATCATGGGTTGCTTAGCAGATTTAAAAACTAAGCTTGTTTGATCGCCTATGTATCCGTTTAGGCTTGTGGTCGGGTCAGGGAAAAAATACCCATGCGTAGCCAAGTGCAGGATGCGGGGCGACGGCTCCGTACGGCCAAGTTGTTTGAAATGCTCCTCCGTGGCAACAGAACCGGTCAGCAGCTGGGTGCTGAATCTGTGTTTCTGGAATTGCTCACAGATGTTGCGGACCTCCGTTTCAGTGCCTGGCAAGGAGCTCCATTTGCTTGTGATCCAGGTTTGGGCTGTCGTATCAAAAAAAAATGGAGCAGGTGCGAGGGATCTTCTAACCATAGATGGTTTTATCCAGAAAGAATCACGGGTGGGCGTTTTCTCTACCAGATCGGCGC
>JANMME010000755.1:0-8359 GCA_031373015.1 Saprospiraceae bacterium | reverse complement strand
GATCCCAATGATCGATGAAAAGTTGACGACGCCAATTTCGGAGGCGTTTCAGGCCGTCGTTTGGCAAAGTCCTCAGGATCAAGGCCTCGGCTTCATTTTCAGAAAACACTTCCTCTAAATGGTCTTGAAAAATCACACGATCCCCTTCTTCCGTGCGGCGGGGGTATAGGCTGACGATTTTTGCTAAAAAATGGGATTCCAGCAGGCATTCGCGCAGCACAAATCGCTCTTTGGCAATGTGGCCCACACACTCTGTGTGCGTACCGTTGCCGTGGGGATTTAGGCGAATATTGAAAAAATTGACCACCCCACCCTCTTTGGTACTCCCCACAAAATCGCCCGCCCGAACCGGGGAAAACTCAGGCATGGGGGCCCAAAAGCAGTTCGGGTTTTCCGCGCCGTCGCGCAAAGGAATGGACAGGTCAATGGGCTTAGACAGGTCGGCAGAGTAGGCGTGCTTAGCGCGTGTAAAAGTGGCGAGCATGATTTTTTGTTTTGAATAAAACCTTGCAAAGGTTTCTATTTTTGGAAACATTGCTTACCTTTGTAAGTAAGTAATAATTTCTCACCAATACCTTTTTTTTGTCGTGCGAAAATTCCAAACGATGTTTCTTGAAGACGTTGACGAGTTTTTTGAAAGCCTCGACTCAAAAGTGGTCGCTAAAATACTTTTCAACATTGACAAGGCTGAACAAACAAACGATCCCAGACTTTTCAAAAAATTGACTAAAGAGATATGGGAACTCCGAACGAAATACGGCAACCTTCAATATCGCCTGTTCGCTTTCTGGGACAACGAAACGATCAAAATACGTTGGTAATTTGTACGCACGGAATTGTCAAAAAGACAGACAAAGTTCCACCGAAAGAAATTGAAAAAGCAGAAACCAGTATGAAAATCTACTTTGAGAACCAATAAATTGTCACAACATGGAAAAGAAAAAACTAAAATTGTATTCGCTTGAAGACATGAAAAACAAGCATATTGGAGCGCACGGTACAGAGGCAAGAGATATGTACGAGTACGAGCTTCGAATGGAAGTCATTAGCGAGATGATTCGCAAGGCTCGTCAAGAACGGCACTTGACCCAAGAAGAACTTGGGAAATTAGTAGGGGTAAAAAAAGCCCAAATCTCAAAGTTGGAAAACAATGCTAACAGCGCAACTATAGATACAATTGTTCGGGTTTTCAAAGCGATGCAAGCGGAGATAAATTTCAGCATCAAAATAGAAAACCAAACATTGCAGTTGTCCTGAATCATCACAGCATGAATTTCAAGGCTTGGGAATCGCTTCCATTTTATGGTGCTGTCTTCGCCCTCACCTGGTTCGTCCGCGACACACCCTTTTTTTGGGATGCCATTCAACTTGGCTCGAAACACGCCCATCATTTTTACGAGAACGGACTTCGCTGGACGGCACTTCCTGCGACCATTGATTCAGGCCATCCCCCTGTTTTCGGTTTTTACCTCGCTGTGGTATGGCGTCTTTTTGAAAAGACCCTGCTCGTCAGCCACTTCGCTATGCTTCCGTTCCTGCTCGGAATCGTTTTTCTGCTGCTACGGCTTGGCAAGCGTTTGGGTGGAGCGGCCTGGATGGTCTGGCTGCCGCTTATCGCGCTGTTTGATCCCGTAATGGCAGGCCAAGCCGTTTCAATCAGCCCCGATATCCCCCTCGTTTTCTTCTTTTTATTGTCCCTTGAGGGGGTTTTTTCAGCAAAAAAAGGGTGGCTCATGGTGGCAATTGCGGGGTTGTGCCTTATTTCGATGCGGGGAATGATGACCGCTGGAGCCCTGTTCATTTGGGGAATAGTGCGCGAAACAGAGAGCTGGAACCCTCGCATTTTTTTCAAACCAGTGTCGGAAAATCTGCGTATTTGGGGGGCCTACTTATGGCCTTACACCCCGGGTTTTTTGGCTGCTGCTGTTTTTTTGTTCTGGCACTATCAAACGACCGGATGGATTGGCCATCACCCCGGTTCTCCTTGGGCATCGGCTTTTCAACACGTCGGTTTTAAAGGATTTTTAAAAAATATTGCGGTCTTTGGCTGGCGTTGGCTCGACTTCGGGAGGCTGGGAGAATGGCTGATCTTTGCGGGTCTGTTTTTATATTCCGAAAAAAACAAAGCATCTGGCAACCTGATGAGACTGTTGCTTTGCTTGCTGATATTTTTGACGCCGAGTATGCTTCTTTTTCAAAATCTCTCCGCGCACCGCTACTTTTTACCTGCCTTTTTAGCCTTGCATCTGGTTGTTTTTCAGCGAATTGCGCAGATTGACCTTCCTTTTTTTAAAAAAAACATGCTCTTTGCCGCGCTCGTTCTTTTTCTCGCCTCGGGCAATTTATGGCATTATCCGCCCGGCATTGCTATGGGCTGGGATGCTACGCTGGCGCATCTTCCTTATCACGATCTGCGCCGCGAAGCCATTGCGTTTTTGGAGCGCGAAAACATTGATTTTCAAAAAGTTGGGACGGCTTTCCCCAATATAAACACCACCGAAAACACAGACCTTGACGGCAATTCCCGATGTTTTGCCGAGAAGGATTTTCAGAAAAACGAGTACATCCTCTGGTCAAATGTTTTTAATGATTTTTCTCGCGAGGAGTTCGATCTTTTGGAAAAAAACTGGCAGCCGCTACTGAAACTGGAGCGATCGGGGGTTTGTGTTTTTTTGTACCGAAAGATCTGAAGATGGGTCTTTAGGAACGGCAACTATTTACCACATAACTAAATTTGACATAAATTGAAACACAAAAGGCACAAAAGGACACAAAAGACCGTGCAGTGCTGCTTTTGTGTCCTTTTGTGCCTTTTGTGTTTCAATCCTATTAGTAATTACCTGTGCGTTAAATAGTTACTACGAATGTATCGCCCGATTCCCCGTTGCCGCCAGGCAGGCTTCTTTGAATGCTTCCGTATAAGTCGGATGTGCATGACTCATCCGCGCTGCATCTTCTGCACTGGCGCGGAATTCCATGAGCGCAACGGCTTCGGCGATCATGTCGGCAGCACGGGCGCCGACAATATGTACCCCCAGGATCTCGTCGGTTTCTTTGTCGGCCAGCACCTTCACCATGCCGTCCAGATCCATGCTCGCGCGGGCGCGGCCCAGGGCACGGAAGGGGAATTTGCCGGATTTGTAGGAGGCGTCGGATTCTTTGAGCTGTTCTTCTGTAAAGCCCACGCTCGCCACTTCCGGCCAGGTGTACACCACGCCGGGGATCAGGTTGTAATTAATGTGCGGCTTTTGCCCGAGCATGGTTTCGGCTACAAAAACGCCCTCTTCTTCGGCCTTGTGCGCGAGCATCGCCCCGCGCACTACGTCGCCGATGGCGTAGATGCCCGGCACGGCAGTTTCCAAATGGTCATTCACGGGGATACGACCTTTTTCGTCGAGCGCAATGCCGACGTTTTCCAGTCCAAGATTGTCGGTAAAAGGTTTTCGTCCTATGGATACCAAGCAATAGTCTGCGTCCCACGAGAGGGTTTTTGATTCGTCGTCGCGGCTCTTGGCCGTCACTTTTACCTTTGATTTTGAGGGCTTTACATCCGTCACGGCATAGCGCAGGTGAAATTCCATACCCAAATGTTTGAGCGATTTCATCAGCTCCCTGCTGCAATCCGAGTCCATGCCTGCGATAATACGATCGAGGAATTCCACCACATGAACCTTGGTGCCAAGGCGGGCGTATACGCTGCCCAATTCCAGCCCGATCACCCCGCCACCGATGACGACCATACTTTCAGGTACTTTTTCGATGTTGAGCGCTTCGGTGCTCGTGATGACGCGGTGTTTGTCGTAGTTGAAATTCGCCGGAACGATCGGCTTCGAGCCTGTGGCAATGATGACCCGCTCGGTTTCGATTTCCTTTGTTTCGCCGCTTTTGCCTGTTATTTTCAAACGATTTTTGGACAAAAAAGAGCCGTGGCCGTACAGCACGTCTATTTTGTTTTTCTTCATCAAGAACTCCACGCCCTTGTTGTTTTCTTGTACCACCTCGTTTTTGCGACGGATCATTTGGGGCAAATTCACTTTCAAATCTTTCAGATCAATGCCGTGTGTTGTGAAAGTATGTGCTGCATTGTAGAAATGCTCAGAGGAATCGAGCAGGGCTTTAGAGGGGATGCAGCCCACATTGAGGCAAGTACCCCCCAAAACGGGGTATCGTTCGATGATGGCAACTTTTAGGCCCAATTGGGCGCAACGGATGGCGGCCACATAACCGCCCGGCCCGGAACCGATGACTGTAACGTCGTATTGCATTCTATGAAGTGATGAGGTGATGGAGTGATAAAGTGATTTGATTGGAGCTCGACTAAAATCACGCTATCACTTCATTAAAAGAGCTTGCAAAAGTATTTCGATTGCTGCGTTTATTCTATGAAATGATGGAGCGATGAAGCGGTAGAGTGATTTGATTGGAGCTCGGGCAAATCACTCTATCCCTTCATCGCTCCATCACTTTATCAAATTGCAGCCTTCATTCCACAGAACCCTTTAAAAGGTTTTTTGTTTAGTGTTAAAACATCTAAGTTTGCGTCATGAAATTGGAAATGGAACTCAAAAGCACGAAGCCTATGCCGGCCCGCCAAAGGGTACTGCTGAACATCTTGTTCACCGCCAGTTGGCTCGATTGCTCCATCACACGCCAACTGCGGCCTTTTGGCCTTACGGGGCCGCAGTACAACATCTTGCGTATCTTGAATGGCAGTGCTCCAAAGGGGCTTTCCGTGCTAGACATCAAAAGCCGCATGCTTGACCGCAGCAGCAATGTGAGCCGATTGGTGGAAAAGCTCCGCCTCAGCGGACATGCAGAACGTGTGCCGCACGGAAAAGACCGCCGTATGGTGATCGTCACGATCTCCGAAATGGGCAAAAAACTGCTCTCCGACATCGAACAGGCCCGATTTATGGACGGCAGTGGTGCGGCAGGCAGCAAACTCTCTGAGGCGGAGGCTTTGGAGTTGGCGCATCTTTTGGACAAATTTAGAGAGTAAACCTCAATCTCGGCATTAGTTTTGCCGCTCCCTAAAGACCAACCCACTTTCGCTTTATGCGTACCCATCCTTACGCGCTACGCCATAGCGCTGCTTCTGCTCCTGTAATGCTTACCCTCGAACTTTTCACGCCCACTGATGATTCCCGACCTGTGTTTCTCACGGGCAATTTCAATGGTTGGACCACCCGCGATGAGCAATACAAGATGCTGAAAGTCAAAGATGGCCACTACCAATACACTTTTAAAGAAGTACCCCCCACGGTCGAAAAATTTGAGTACAAATATGTGAAAGGCGGCTGGGAGGCCGAAGAACTTGCCCCAAACGGATTTCCGCCCGCCAACCGGAGTATGGATAAACCGCGTGGCAAAGTGAATGACGTGGTGCCGCTTTGGAAACAACATACCGGAGGTTACGACCCAAAATATTACCCTGATATCCAGATCGTATCCAAGCGGTTCAATGTGCCACAACTCCGCCGAAAAAGGCGCATTTCCGTCTTGCTTCCCTGGGATTATGGCAGCACCACAAAACGTTACCCGGTACTATACCTCCAGGATGGCCAAAACCTGTTTGAAGACACCGCCCCATTTGGCACCTGGGCAGTAGATCGCCAATTGGCGGCGCTCTCAGAACACGATAAGGGTGGCTTCATCGTCGTTGCCATTGACCATGGAGGCAGCGAGCGTATACGAGAATATTCTCCTTACGATTCGCAGCGTTGGGGCGATGGACTTGGACAGGAATACGCCCAATTTCTTGCCGAAACCCTCAAGCCGCATATTGACGAACATTTCCGCACCCTGCCCGACCGGGCACATACGGGCATTGGAGGCAGCAGTATGGGCGGATTGATCAGCATCTACGCGGGCATTACCTACCCACAGGTCTTTTCCAAGTTCATGATTTTTTCGCCCTCCTTGTGGGCTGCGCCTAAAGTATATTTTGAACCCGTACAGTTTTCGCCTTATTCCAGCACAAAGATCTACCTCTATGCCGGTGGCAAGGAAGGCGCGGGTGTGATCACCAACGTGCGCCGTTTCAAAGAATCCATGGAAACCCGCGGCTACGACCACAAACAATTGCAAATCAGGCTCGAAACCGACCCGCAAGGCCGACATACCGAAGACCGATGGGGATTGGAGTTTCCGAAGGCTGTGGAGTGGCTTTTTGGGGAATAAATGTAAAAAACCGCAAAATTTAAAACAGGAAAACCGCAAAATTTAAAATCATTCATCACGATCCGAAGTTACCTAAAACCCTTCCCTTTTCGAGATCAGGCGCTTCTTGATTTTAAATTTTGCGGTTCTCCTGTTTTAAATTTTGCGGTTTAATTTTTCACCTCCCCACCATATCCTCTGGCCGCACCCATGTATCAAACTGCTCCGAGGTAATATGCTTGAAATCAAGCCCCTGCAACTCGTATTCGAGCGCTGATTCCTTTAATGTAATACCTTTTTTGTGTGCGTTTTGCGCGATGGCGGCGGCATTGTAATAGCCAATCTTTGGGTTCAAAGCCGTTACAAGCATCAGCGAGTTGCCCACGTGTTTGGCGATGTTGTCGCGTATCGGCTCGATGCCAATGGCACATTTGTCGTTGAAACTGACGCAGGCCTCCCCGATAAGCCGGGCGGAGTGGAGGAAATTGTAGATCATCACGGGCTTGAACACGTTGAGTTCAAAATGTCCGTTGGATCCACCGATATTGATGGCTACGTCGTTGCCCATCACTTGGGCCGCCACCATCGTGAGTGCCTCGCACTGGGTGGGATTGACTTTGCCGGGCATGATGCTGGAGCCGGGCTCATTGTCGGGAATGTGGATTTCGCCGATGCCGGAGCGGGGGCCGGAAGAGAGCATCCGCACGTCGTTGGCGATCTTCATCAGGCTGACGGCAACGGTTTTGAGCGCGCCGTGGGCTTCCACGATACCGTCGTGGGCAGCGAGCGACTCAAATTTGTTGGGCGCGGTGATGAACGGCAAGCCCGTGAGCGCAGCAATATGGCGCGCCACGTTTTCCGAATATCCTTTTGGCGTATTAATTCCCGTACCGACGGCCGTGCCGCCGAGGGCGAGTTCACTCAGGTGGGCCAGCGCATTGCGCACGGTGCGCAGCCCGTGGTTCAATTGGGCCACATAGCCGCTAAACTCCTGCCCTAGCGTGAGCGGGGTAGCGTCCATGAAGTGCGTGCGGCCTATTTTCACCACGTCCATAAAGGCCTCTGATTTGGCTTCAAGGGTATCGCGAAGTTTCTCCAGCCCAGGAATCGTGACTTCCATAAGCATTTGGTAGGCCGCGATGTGCATGGCCGTGGGGAAGGTGTCGTTGGAGGATTGCGACTTGTTCACATCGTCGTTTGGGTGTACAAACTTTTGTTCGTCAAGAAGTTGGCCGCCATGGAGCACATGGGCGCGGTAGGCAATGACTTCATTGGCGTTCATGTTGCTTTGGGTGCCAGAGCCCGTTTGCCAGACTACGAGTGGGAACTGGTCGTCCAGTTTCCCGTCCAAAATCTCGTCGCACACTTGCCCGATAAGATCACATTTTTCTTTGGGCAGCACCCCTGCCTCAAAGTTGGTGATTGCGGCGGCTTTTTTCAGGTATGCAAACGCCTGAATAATTTCAATGGGCATCCGGTTGGTGTCGCGGGCAATTTTGAAGTTCTCGATGGAGCGCTGGGTTTGTGCGCCCCAGTAAACGTGGGCTGGCACTTGCACTTTGCCCATGGTGTCTTTTTCGATGCGAAAGTCCATTGTATTGTGGATTTTTTACCCGCCGAAGCTTCTCGCCGCCGCCAAAGGTTAAGGCGAGTAAAAGCGAAGGCGGGGAGATATGGCGATTTGATTTGAACGCCACAAAGGTAAAACGGCTTTAGACCTCGTAGGTTTTAAAAAACCTACGAGGTCTCGCCCTTAGCTGTATTTTTGACCGCGTTTTGAAAGTCCAAAGTCTAATGGTCTAAAGTCCAACGTCTCCTCCCGCCCATGATCCGTATTTTTATTGCCGATGATCACGTTATGTTTGCCGAAGGTGTGGAAAGCCTGCTGGTGGGCGAGCCTGATTTCTCACTTGTGGGCAAAGCCACCACTGCCGCCGAGACACTCCGCCAAGTAACCCACGACCCTCCGGATGTGCTTTTGCTTGACATCAACCTGCCCGACCAATCGGGCCTTGAAGTGTGCAAACAACTCCGAAACGACCTCCCTGATTTGAAAATACTGGTGCTTTCGATGCTCAGCGAGGAAAGTTACATCTCCGCCATGCTCGGCCTTGGCGCGCAAGGCTACGTATTGAAAAACACCGGAAAAGCCGAACTATGCCATGCCATTCGCACCCTTTCTGCCGGCAAAACATACTTC
>JANMME010000695.1:0-5378 GCA_031373015.1 Saprospiraceae bacterium | reverse complement strand
GCCCTACATGGGATGGCCTGATTTTTGGCTATCTTTCTGGAAAATCGCCGTTCCATAAGGTAAACGTCCGTACCTTCAAACAAATTCACTATTTGCATCGTTCTTCGCCCATAAATGCTTCTAAACTATGAGAAAATATTTGTTGCTTTCCCTCGTCTGCATAGGGAGTTCTTTGCTCTCTGTTTTTATTTACAGTCAATTTGGCGCCCCAAGCAGGGTGGTTTGGGCCAACCAAGGCGGTGAAACGCGCCTTACCGGACTGGTAGACAAGCTGTTCGACAGCCGCTCCAACAGCACTTTCCGTTCTTCCGCTCCGACCGATTTCATCGAAGCCGCTGAAGTGGCCACTCCTGCTGTAGTGAATATCCGAGCCCTCATTGAGTCGGGTGGCAATATTTGGGGCGGCGGCGCACTTACCGGTTCGTCTGGTTCTGGAGTGGTCGTTTCGCCCGATGGCTACATCGTGACCAACCACCATGTGGTGGAAAAAAGTAGCGATATCAAAGTCACGCTTGCTGACAAACGAACCTACAAAGCCAAACTTATTGGCACAGACCCCTCCACCGATATTGCGCTTTTGAAAATCGAAGAAGAAGAACTGCCTTTTGTGGTTTTTGGCAACAGCGATTCAGTGCGCGTGGGGGAATGGGTGCTTGCTGTGGGCAATCCGTTCAACTTGGAAAGTACGGTGACCGCTGGTATTGTAAGCGCAAAGGGCCGCAATATCAACATCCTTTCTGGCGCGGCGAGCATCGAATCGTTCATACAAACAGATGCGGCCGTGAACCCGGGCAACTCCGGTGGTGCACTGGTGAACACCGCAGGTGAGCTGATCGGCGTAAACACGGCAATTATAACAGAATCAGGGAGTTATGAGGGGTATTCCTTTGCGATTCCTTCCAATTTGGTTAAAAAAATCGTGCGCGACTTGCGCGAATACGGCACGCCCCAACGCGCTTACCTTGGGGTCGGCATCCAAGATTTGGACGGCGAAACGGCTCGTGACCTCGGCCTTCCAAATGCCGAAGGCGTGCTGATCAACCGCGTGGCATCTGAAGGCGCCGCGTCGGATGCAGGGTTACAACCAGGGGATGTAGTGATTGGCGTGAACGATACGCACGTGCGCAGCACCTCGGAATTGCAGGAGTATGTAGGCCGATTCCGCCCCGGAGAGGCAGTGCAGGTGGATTACTGGAGAGGAGGGAAAAAACTTCGCTCGCGCATCACGCTCAAGGACGTGAACAACTCTACTCACATCGCCCGTGCCCAGGGCGACGAACTGGAGGACGAACTCGGTTTTGCCCTGCGCAACCTCAGCCGTGAGGAGCAGCGCAAACTCCGATTGCAGGGGGTTGTGGTCAGCAGTGTACGTCGAGCAAGCGTTGTTTATCAAACGAATATGCAACCAGGGTTTATCATTACCAGCGTCAATGGCAAACGGGTAAGCACGATTAATGAAGCCGTAGAGGCCATGCAGAGTGCCTACAACAATCTTACGCTGGATGGCTATTATGAAGGCGAGTCGGATTTGTATTCGTATCGGTTTAAGAAGAAGTGATTACCACAAGATATCTTCCTTCAAATACCGTTGCACATAATCCTCAATACCTTCTTCCAGCCCGATAAATGGCTCCTTGTAACCCGCAGCCCGGAGTTTGCCCATTTCGGCTTGGGTAAAGTACTGGTAGGTGTCCCGTATGTCAGCAGGCGTGTCAATAAAGGAGATTTTTGGAGTTAGGCCGAGCGCACGAAATGTGCCGGTAGCCAAATCGAGAAAGGTCCTTGCCTGTCCCGTGCCAAGGTTGTAAATGGCATTGGCGGGTTTTTTTTCCAGAAAATAGAGCAGCACGTCCACCACATCCTTCACATATATGAAGTCGCGGCTTTGCGCACCGTCTTGATAATCAGGGCGATGGGAGCGAAACAACTTCATTTCCCCCGTAGATTTTATCTGCCTGGCTGTGTGGAAAATAACGGAGGCCATGCGCCCTTTGTGGTACTCGTTGGGGCCGTAGACGTTGAAGAATTTGAAGCCGGCCCAGGAAGTGGGTGATTGACGATTGACGATTGACGAATTTTTACCCGCCGAAGCCTTTTTATCTGCCGTAGTCTTGACGAAGGAAGAGGCGTAGGAGGGGACGATTTGCTCCAACACCCACACATCAAAATCCTGTTTGCTTTGGCCATAAGGATTAAGGGGACGAAGCAGGGGAATCGTAGCGTGATCGTCGGCGTACCCCATTTCGCCCAGTCCATAAGTGGCGGCACTGCTGGCGTAGAGGAATGGAATGTCGAAACCAGAGCAAAGCATCCAGAGGGCACGAGAATATTCCAGGTTTAATTCGTTAAAAATCTCGACGTTTTGCTCTGTTGTGTCGGTCCTTGCACCCAGGTGGATCACGGCATCCACGTCGGTATGGTTTCGCTCCAGCCAACGCACGAAATTAAGGCGGTGCATCTGTCCCCAAAGTTGTTTTCCTTCAAGGTTTCGGTTTTTGTCGGGTCGGCTGAAATCATCTACCGCCAGTACGTCTGGATAGCCAGCGTCGTTAAGCCGTTTTACCATGCAGGAGCCAATAAAGCCTGCTGCGCCTGTAACTACGATCATGGGAGGAGATTTGGAAATTGAGAGATTTGGAAATTGAGATATTCTAGGAGGCAGACAAATCAATCTTTAAATCAGCGGTAAAAAAACCGTGGTCGCGACCAGTTTTGAGTTGATATTGATCGGGGTAAAGCAGGTCGAGCTGGCGCTCAACGTTGCGGAGTCCGATACCGCTACTACTGCTACTCGTTCCGTTGACGATGACGTCAGGATCGAGGGTATTTTGGACGGTATAAGAAAGTTGATTTTCTTTAAGGACAATTTTTATCAAAATCTGAACATCGCCTGTAGTGGCGCCCGCGCCGTGTTTGAAACTGTTTTCTACAAACGGCAGCAAGAGCAAGGGGGCGATTGATGTGTTCGGATTGTCAATATCTTCCTGATAATCAATGGTCAAGCGTTTGTTGTAGCGCAGTTTTTCAAGTTCGATGTAATCTTTAATCACTTTTGCCTCGTCCGTAACAGAAATGCGTGGTGCGCGGCATTCATACAACACAAAGCGCATGATTTTGGAGAGCATCATGATGGCATCGGGAGTCTTGTCGCTTTTTTTCCGAGCCAGCACGTAGAGGTTGTTGAGGGTGTTGAACAAAAAATGCGGGTTGGTTTGTGCCCGCAGGAAACTGAGTTCGGACTGCAATTTTTCGCGCATCAATTCCTGTTCAAATTCAAGGCTCTTGTAATGGACACGGATCATTTTGATCGTGACCGCCGCTGCAAGTGTAATAAACAGGTCGAACTCCGTAAGTAGCAATCCTCTAGGATTGAACAAATTGTACACATTTTCTGGCCTGAAGATCGGAGTGAAGATGAAACGCATCTCCAGCCGGTAAATCGCAGTTGCTACCGCGAATGCAAGCAGTAGCAATCCCACCAGTTTCCAAATTTTACTTCGGTCGAGGTAAAGCGGTATGACGTAGTAAAAAATAAAATAGGTGAGCAGCAACTTGACCGGCAACGAAAATGCCTCGCCAATGAGCGCTTCTCTAAAACCCTCGTCTAAAGAAGTACGTGACAAGATGCAGTTGAGAACAGCGTTGAGCGGCACATATACGGCCCAAAAAAGGACGTGGAGCGAAATGCGTTGCCAGTTTAGTTTCATGATATTGAGATATTTTGATATTTTTACCCGCCAAAGCCTTTTTATCTGCCGTAGTCTTGACGAAGGAAGAGGCGTAGGAGGGGGGTATTTAGATATTGGGTTTTGTTAGGCTACGCGTAGCCCATTGGGGGCAGGCCGTTCGGGTTGCAACAGGGTGATTTCTTTGTGTTCGCCTACGAGTCCGAGTACCAAACACTCGGAAAAAAACGTGGCAATTTGTTTGGATGGGAAATTCACCACTGCAATAACCTGTCTTCCTACCAAATCTTCTTTTTGGTACAAATCGGTGATCTGTGCGGAACTTTTCTTGATCCCGCGCTCCCCAAAATCAATCAACAACTGGTACGCCGGGTTTCTTGCGCCAGGAAAATCCTTGGCCTCCAAGACGGTACCAACGCGCATTTCTACTTTTTCAAAATCTTGCCAGGATAACATGAAGTGATGGAGTGATAAAATGATGAAGTTATTCTGCAATAATCAACTTTTTAGTCCAAATTTTGCCGTTTTCTGTCGTGATTCGAAGGAAATGAATCCCTATGCTTGGTTGTGGCAAACGAATGGAGAGTGGGCTAGCATTTGGAAGTTCATGTTTTTGCCTGTACACTAATTGCCCAGTATTGTCCAATATCTCTATCCAAACGGGTTTTCCAAATTCGCTTTCCAAAGCCAGGTTGACAAAGCCATGCGCCGGATTTGGCCAAATGGCAAGATCATTTGCATGCAAAAGTGGCGCAATCGTGCTGACAACAAGCGAATCTTCCAACACCATTACCCAAGGTTCCTGGCCTATAATTCCATCGTTCATTGAAAAAAAGAGGCGGTTTTCGCTGAGGTAAGCGTTTTCTACAAGCGGTACAAAATAGTCCTTTACAGTAGCGAGCGCTGCAACTTTAAACGTCCCATTCCAAGTGCCATCTGTGGCCCACCAGGAAACCTCCGCTCCATCATTTGCTGTGAAAAGCCAGAGCTCGTCGTTGTAACGCACAAAGTTGCCAGGGTTGGAACTGCCAGATGGATGGAGGCCGCGCAGTTCATAGGTACCATTGCTAGTGCCGTCACTTGTCCATAATTCCACGTCGCCTTTGCTCAACCCAGCCCCAAAAATGGTTTTTTCGTGGAGTGATTGAAGGCGACTGTCGGTGTTCCCAAAATTGTAGGGGGTATATCCGGCTATTGCCTGAAACTTTTGCAATAGCGTTGGTTTACCATTTTCTATGACCCAGAAGGGGTAATGTAGGCTGTCTGTTGGATTATAGGTTTGCGAGCCTAAAACAAACAATTTGCCGTCGGCAATGGCCAAACCGGCAAAATCTCCATCAAAATAACCGTCAAAATAAACGCTGGGATAACCTTGGACAAACAAGGTTCTGGAATAAGGGTTATATCCATAGATACTAAATGCAAGCCTGTCTTCCACTTTTTTCAAAAAAATGGTAGAACCAGTTACCAGGGAATCAATTTTTTGAGTGCCAGAGGCAGTTCCATCGCTCGACCACAGATATTCGGGTTGGTTGGCAAGTTGGATTCGCTGCAAAAAATACAGGCTGTCGCCAATGGCCTGCAGGTCATAAAAAACGGAATTGGTTGGGGCAGAAAGCACTTCATAGGTGCCAGCAAGGGTCCCATCTGTGTGCCAAAGGCTTTGGCCGTTATCTGCCATAAAATAAATAG
>JANMME010000668.1:0-5846 GCA_031373015.1 Saprospiraceae bacterium | reverse complement strand
ACCGCAATGGCAATGAAATTGATTTGCTCTTTGACGAGGGCGGCGTGTTGTACCCAATTGAGATAAAGGCCAGTCAAGCCATAAAACCCGACTTTTTCAAAGGAATGGATGTGTTCAACGCTGTATCAGGCAACACCCCAGAACGCTCCCACCTGGTGTACGCAGGTGACCTGAATTATCGGCATCCAAAAGCGCACATCCATTCTTGGAATCAGCTGCCAACGCTTTGGCTTCCTACATCGTCGGCGGGTTAAAATCGTCCTCGTCAAAAAAGACATTGACCTGCTGCACACCGGGTGTTTCGCGAAGCGTTCGCACCATTTCCTCCGTTTTTTTGGTGCTTTTGAGCGTGATGTGATAATTACTCTCCGTGAGGTCTTCGAGGCCTATGTTTTTCATACTGACCAATTTCAAAGAGTTGCAGTACCGCGAGAGCGGTTTGGTCACATCGTTCTGTTCGGTGGAATGGTGGATGATCTGTAATAGGAAGTGCCTTTTGCGCGGTGCGCCAAAGTTGGTAAAAGTGAGTGCAATGACCACAAAACCCGCCAAAAGCGACCCGACAACGGCTACAATATTCAGTCCCACTCCACAAGCCATCCCGAGCGCAAGGGAGAGAAAAATAAACACGAGGTCCATCGTGTCCCGTATGGCCGTTCGGAAACGGATGATGCTCATGGCCCCTACCAGTCCGAATGCCCGGGCGATATTGTTGCCAATGACCATAATGACGATGGCTGCGATGATGCTCAGCAGCACCAGGGAATTGACGAAGGTGACCGAATAGGACGGCCCTCGGTAGGTAAGCCGATAGATGATGCTCATCATCAAGCCGCACACGAACGCCACGAGCAGATTGGCGAGCACATCCGCCGTGGCGGTGGGGAAAACGGCTAGATTTTGGTAGTCTGTAAACACTTTTTCAAGTTTCTAGTGACAAGTTTCTAGTGACAAGTTTCTAGTAACAAGTTTCTAGTAACAAGTTTCAAGTGACAAGTTGGCGCGAAAACTTGTCACTTGAAACTTGTTACTAGAAACTCCTAAATTTCCCGCCAGTCGTATTCTGGCACGGACATCCTACTTCTGGACAATGCCTCCCCGCGTCGGTCAGGGTTGATGAATGGGTTTGAATTGATGGTGCCCACATACTTGGAAGCAGGTTCTTTGCGCATTTGAAACTCCTCCAAAATTGGTTTGACCCAATTGGGGCAAAATTGATTGAATTTTACCTCTAGAATAAAGAATCCGGGAAAAGCGTGCGTTGCCCCCGCCTCGTCGTAAAGCCGATCCACAGAAGGGTAGCCTACGCTCCGCAAATGCAAATCGAAGGTGACCCGAAAATCGTTTTCAAGGTGGGTGTTTTTGCCCAGATAGGGTTCTCTTTCATAGATTACATTGATCACTGGGCGCAGGTTGCGGCTCAAGACTTGGTAAAAAAAACGCCGGGCATTATCGGGATTTTTGATTTTATGGGCGTAATCCTCGAACGCGGTCCCTGGTTTGAACATTTGGCGAACCACCCCATAAGGCGCGTCAGCACGGTTTTTTAAGATGGGGCCTTCGTATTTCCGCTTTATTTCCATGAACACCGGACTGCTGTCGTCCCCGTTGTTATACCCCCGCATTCGCACTTTCATGCGGTGTGCAATGCCGTCAATTTTCGTGTGGTACATCTCAAAACCCGGCGTGTCGAAATAAATACTGCGCACCGTGTACAGGCCGTTGGGCTGCTGCGCCGCAAAACTGTCCAAGCGCAAAAACGGCATCAGCGCACTGCGGAGGGCCGTGTAATTTTCCGAAGGGACGAGGTATTTGAATTCGTAGCGCATTTTTGGACCTTGGACCTTGGATTTTTGGACGTTAGATTTTGGATGGCTGGATGTTAGATTTTGGCCTTAGGAATATTGGACGTTCTTGGTTTTATACCTTTTGGTTGTTGAAGACAAGTCGGGCTCAAGTCCAACGTCCAGTGTCCAACATCCAAAGTCCTTAAAGTTGAAAATTCAAAATTCGGCGCAAGAACTCACGCTGATTTACTTGCCCAAAATCAATCTTACACATAGAAGACACTCCAGTACTAAGCCGTGCGCCTGAACTGTCGGGCAGCACGAACGCTGTGAGCATAGACACCTGCCGATTGTCGAGCACTTCTACTTTTGAACCCAGCGCAGCGTATCGCCCATTGAAAACGTGGCCGGTCTGTACATCAGTGACCAAAATGGTCGCTTGCGGGTCAAGGTAGCGCAATTGTTCCACGCGGACGGGGATTTGCACTACATACTCGTCAGCGCGCTGGAGCGTGAGCAGTTCTTCCGGCAAAGCCGAAGCGACCACCCAACCAGAAAACGGAGCGCGGATGACAAACGCCAAACCTTTCTGTTTCAGGATATTAAGCCGATTTCGCAAGCCGTGCAATTGGGCTTCAGTAATGCCAACGCTTTCGGTTTTCAAGCCAGTGCCCACGGTTTCGAGTGTTTTTCGTGCAATTTCAACTTGAATTTTTGCCAAATTCCAATCGTTTTCGGCCGTTTGGAACTCCGTGTTGGCGATGAGTCCGTCATCTTTGAGTTTCTTTTTCAGGTGGTAAAAATTCTCTTTCAGTTTCAGGTCCTGTTCTGCGAAGTGCAGTTTGTTTTCGGCTTCCTGCACGATGGGCGGTTTGTCACCTGTTTTGTCCGATTGGAGCTGTGCAGAATATAGGTATAATTCTGCCTCTATCTGTTGGATTGCTTCGCGTTGCCGGATAGAATACATCCGTACGACCGTGTCGCCCATGGCTATGAATGCCCCAGGCGGAATGTCAATTTTGATGCCTGAAAAATCGCCTTGTTCAAATTGGAAAGCGTCAATCTGTTGCGCTACACCCTGTTTGTGGTCGCGCACAATAGACGTAAGCCTACCCGTTTGGTCTTGCACCAAGCGCCATTCTTGCGCGGGCAAAACCCGCCCGATGCTTTGTGCCGAGTAGGGCACTTGCATTGGGACATAAAGTGCCGCTATTACCACTGCAAGGATTATCAGCCCACCTAAAAGTCGTTTCAGATCGTATCGCAAGGTCGTAGTCTAAAGGTTACGATATTGAATAAGAACACCCATCGGACCGAGTACGCCCACACCACCTAATTGTTTTTTCGGTGGTGTCGGCGTACTCAGTTTTTTCGGTGTTCCTCATTTCGCTCGCACCAATTTCACCGTTTTTTCAAAATCGCCCGCCGAACATTTCAGGAAATATACTCCTGCGGATAGATTGCTATTGCTCAAATCAAATTGTGCAGAGCCTTTGCCCTCCGTTTCCCCTACGAGGTATTCGGCTACCTGGTTGCCCAGGAGGTCGAAAAGCCGAAGAGAAATGTTGGATGCTTCCGGCAGGTAAAAGTTTACCGAAACCAGCCCATCAAACACGGATGGAAAGGCAGTAAAAGCAGGTTTTGGTTGATTTGAGGGCTCAAATACAGGGCTGCTCTTTTTGCTGAAATGCGCCACTATCGTGTCAGCAGCAGTCAGGTCTAAAAAGCCAAAAGTTGAATCAGGGTCGGCAAAAGTATGATTTGTGGCCGACCAATGGTCAAATTTATAACCCGCAGCCGTATCTGCAAAGGCCCAGAGGCTCATGCCAATGTCCGGGCCGCCAAAGTACGCCTGTTCGTGCGGAAACTGATCGGCCGTATAGGTCAAAGTGTTGATATTCAATGTGCCAGCGAGTGGCGGGTCTACCACTACGAGGGTTTGAAATGGTCCCGCCACGAAATAACAATCGTCCATCAGCGAAGGCAGTATGTTGCAACGGCTCGTGATAAAGTCACGGAGCTCGTCCAAATTATTTTTCCATTCCGTGTATGTACCATCCCAGCGTAGGCTGTGGCGCGTCATTTCGGGGGCGATCAGCCCTTCAATGGTGTCAAGATAATTCAACATATTCTCGCAGCCGAACACCGTGTACATCATGTCGGCCATGCGTGTCACATAGTATCGTTCCACTGTCGGGTTGGTCCGGAGTTTGTTGAGCACACGGATGTGTTGCTCAGGGTCGGAGCCGCCCGTAAGGTATTCTGGATTGCAAGGTTTAGCATCAAATTGGGTCGAAGGCAAGCCAGTGTAGTTGATGTAGTGATCAAATGTCGCGTCATTGTCCCAAAGGATATATCCCCACTTTTTGTGTTGGCCTTCTGCATTGAGGCCGCGCCAGATACCGGTGTTGTAATTCAACCAGTCAGTGCACACAATGAAAGAATTGACAATCACATAATCAATCAGACTCTTATAATCGTAGTGATCCTCTACATATTTGAATTTGATGGGGTCGTTCATGTTGTTGGCGAGTATGAATGCTCGTATGCCATGCCAATCGTTGATGGCCTGTTGGCCGCCATAAGCTGCCCAGGTATTGCCCCAGGTCAGCACATATTGGATTTCGTACTTTCCCTGGCCGTAATAATAGTCCGTGAAGTCGTGGTCGTCCGGAATTTCTCGCATATCATATACGCCCCAGTATTGGCCATTAAGGTAAACGATGCACTTTTCGGCAGTGCGCACATCCAAATTTAGTCCACCGCGTTTTGCCAAATTGTGAACGTATGCATCGCGGACGTGTGCGCTTCCCTCATTTTGTTGGTGGTGCGCGGCAGGATAGTTGTCGTCGCCAGCAGCGCGTAGGATGATGCGCTGGAACGCATCGCGGTCGGTAAGCGGGAACAATTGCTCTTCCAGGGCATAATTATAGCCCATTTCGTCGCGACAAATCCAGTCCAGGCTACGCTGGTCGTTTGCCCAGGAATCTTGGCCGTGGCTGTTGAGTTCGCCGTAGCTGCGCGTTTTGCGCTGCTTGCTTTTGTCAAAAAATTCGATGCTTCCCCAAGGCCTCAGGCTTTGGTTGCCATTGGCCAATTGCAGCACACCATCGGAAGCCACCGAGACTACCGCGAGCGAGTGGTCTTCGTTTACAAAATAGGTGTTGAATTGCACAAAGCTCTTGTGTATCAAAGGGTTGTTGCTAAAGGTAGCGGCCTTTACTACGGTCGTTTTTGTCAGCAAGAGTGGCTGCGTGTAAATGGGCGAAATAGCGTTTGGTTCTACGCCAGTCAGTGTGTATCGAATCACCGCATCTGGCTCTGTGCTGCTGATGGCCACCGTTACTGTGTCGGCATAAAACCCTGCTGGCTGGCTCATAGTAGGCCTTGCAGCGTAGGCGGTTTTTGTTGGGATATTGTCGTTTGTGATGCCAAGTGAGGGGTCAAGTGAAATGCGCCATTCGTTAGAGCCGTCGGGAAAACGCACCCGCGACTGGTGGGTTTGTGTTTTTTCAATTTCAATATCTTCCAAAATGGCTCCAGCAAGGTCGGAAAAAACGATGTGCTCCGCGTTGTTTTTCGTCTGCGTCAACTTGAAATTCGTGTGCAGTTTTCCCGCAGGGTCTTTCAAATCCCGACCTGAGCACCAGAGGTATAAGTAGCCATTGGCATTGATCACGGTATTCACCGGGAAAGTCCATTTAGCGGGTTTTTTCACGTTGTCACTCAGGTGGTAGCCCGACAAATCCACCGGCGAAGGCGAGGGGTTGTAGAGTTCTATCCAATCCTCTGTGCTCTGGTAGAAATCCAGGAACTGTTTCCAGTTTGCACAAGAATATTCGTTCACGACCACTTGTGCTTGGAGTGAATTCGAGACTGCGATGGCCGCGATGATGAAAAACAGGCGTAGCGTTTTTGTCCTCATGGATTGTGAATAGTTTGTGTTTATATAGATGGAAATGTGTGTTATCTGGATTTTGAGTTTAGTGCGTCCCAGAGGGACGAAATCTTGGTAGAAGACAGATGGAAATGCGGGTTCGCGTGCCGTAGGTACGCTAT
>JANMME010000071.1:0-6550 GCA_031373015.1 Saprospiraceae bacterium | reverse complement strand
ATCTGCTGGTAATGCTGTTTCAGCGATACTGATTCCTCGGCCATTGAGGAGGTTTTCGATTTGTTCAAGGAGACCAAGGGCCTCTGATTTACAGAACACCAAGTGGCGTTTTATCTGCTCATCGCTCAGGCTCGGATAATCCGCGTGTTGGGCAAAGCAAAAGGCTTGGACAATCTGAGCCAAGGCACTGATTTTACCTTGTTTAGCAATATATTGTCGGTTGGCCTCCATTTCCTCATCGAGTGAGCCGTAGGTGCCGCGCTCGCCCGAGGAGCGTTTGTCAATCCAATTGCCGCTCTCATCGTAGCGGTCTTCCTTGACCCATGCTGTTTTTTCTTTTTTTCGGTTGCGAAGGCCCAGTATAATCAAGGCGAGCACCAGTAAGCCGAAGGCGATTTCCATACTTTTGGACGTTGGACAGTTGACAAGGTCAAAAGTATGGAGATTGCTTTTACAGATGCACTTTTTGGCACAAAACCTGCGTTTCTTTGCAGTTCCAACGACACGCATGACAGAGACTCCCGCACCACAAGAACAGCCTTTGCCGCCCCAACAGCCCGCCGCCTTTATATGGCGTTTGCTGAAAAACCTGCTGCGCCGTTTCGAGAACATCCTTTTTGGCATCGTCATCGTGCTCATCGCGCTTTATTTCGTGCTCCAGCTCCCGTCCGTGCAAAACTGGCTCGTGCGCAAAACGACCACTTACCTTTCCAATGAGCTGGGCACCCGGGTGGAGTTGAAACGCATAGACATCGAGTTTTTCGACAACGTGGTTTTAGAAGGGCTTTATGTAGAAGATTTGAATGGGGATACCCTGCTCATTGCCCAAAAGTTTAGCGCCGGGTTGTCGGGCAACTTCTTTTCCATTCTTTGGAACAGGTTGGAATTCAACGAAGTAAGCCTTACACATGCGCGAGTTCACCTCCGAAAAATGGCCGACCAACGACGAGGAAATCTAAACGAACTACTCTATCGGATCGGGAAGATTTTTGGCTCAGGGGGGGGCTCAGGGGGGGGCGCGAGGCCATTTTCCATCAAAATTCAAAACCTGAATTTGCTGGATGTTTCGTTTTATGACGAACGGTACTCCTTCCGGGAGGGCGAAATTCGAAGCAAAAAACTTTCTTACCAGGTTGCAGAGGGCAACATTAAAATCAACATCATTGACCTTTCCAACAGCAGGGTGGACGTTCGCTCCGTATCCTTGATTGGCTTTCAATTTGGTTTTGAAAAAGGCAGAAGCGATCCTCCCCCTGGCTTCGTGCCATATATAAAACCCGTGGCCCTTAAGACCGACACGCTCAAAATCTCCCCACCGCTGCGCATCGTGGTTGGGCAACTGGTACTACAAAGCAGCGGTTTCCGCTTCGACAATTTCCGCAGTTCGCCTGAAAAACAGACACCGCTCGAAGTGATGGACTACGATCATTTGAAGGTCCAAGATATTGGCGCACAGGCGGAAAATCTGGCGATATACATTGGCGAAAAACCTGCCGTTGATACGGATGGCAGTCCTACCACGGAGGATGTGTTTGATATTTTTGGCACGATGAAACACATTGCCGCGCGGGAGCAGTGCGGCTTCGCTTTGGCGCACGCCGAAGCGAGGCAGCTGTTGTTGACGGATTCGGTGACAGCGCTTTACGGCGCAAAAATTGAGTCTGCGGGGGGCTCCTCTTTGGGTGACACGCTCATGTTTCGCTACGAAGATACCAGGGAAGACGACCCATGGCTTGACCTGCTGGGTGATTTCAACGATCAGGTGACCATGGATATTCGCCTTGCTACTGGGTCGAAAATTTGCCTGGGCGATGTGCGTCACTTTCAAGAATCAGTGTTTAAAAACGAGTTTTTCACCACAAACAAAGACCTTGTCGCAGATATAGCAGGCACCGTAAGCGGCAAGGTGAACGGGAAATTGAAAGCGGACCATTTTGATATTCGGGTAGGCAATTCTACACGTTTGCGCGGTGATTTCGATGGGAGGGGGCTGGGCGACAAGGATGAGCCCATGGTGCTGAACTTTGATTTTGAGGAGTTGCTGACGGACATGAATACTATTGCCCGCGTAGTGCCGGGCTTCCGGCCACCCAAACAGTTTTTCAAACTTGACAAGGTTTCTTTTAAGGGCAGTTATCAACTTTTTGACGGTTTTGACCATGTGCTGTATGGCAAATTCGCCACAAGCCTCGGCCCCGGTCAGCTGGATATGCAGTTGAATCTCAAAGACGGCCCAGAAAAGGCCATTTACCGGGGCGACCTGAAAATGCGCGGCTTTGATATGGCGACCTGGACGGGCGACCGCGATTTTGGCTCAAGCACCTTTCAGGTCAATGTAGCGGACAATTCTACGGGCCTCACATTGCCAACCATCAACACACGGGTGAGCGGAAAAATTGACACTTTTTATTACAACCAATACCCTTACAGCGACATCAAGCTGAATGGGAAATTTGAAAAATATGTGTTCGATGGAAAAGTGGAAAGCAATGACAAAAATGTGGACTTTGTCTTCGATGGAAATATCAATTTTAAAGATTCTATCCCTGTTTTTAATTTTTCTGCCAAGATTCACCGCCTTGATTTGGGCGTTTTGAAATTGGTCAAACAAGAATGGGTGCTCATCGGCGACATTAAAAAATTGGAACTTAGAGGTCGGAATGTGGATGAGATCGTAGGTTCGGCTGATTTGCGAAACTTTAAAATCCTGGAAGACCTTGAAACCTATTACAACCTTGATTATCTGCGCTTTAATTCTTATTTCCGACCCGATGGCACCCGGTTTTTTGGTTTTGATTCCGATGTGGCAACCGGCCAAATGACCGGCGAATTCAGCATTGCCAGAGCGCCCAAAAACCTTTTGCGCCTTTTGGGCAAATACCACCCGGCATTTGTTGAAAAACTGGGCTTGCCAGCCAACGATTCACTGCCGCTTACCGACCATTACGACCTCAGTTTTCAAATTCGTAACTCCCGCAACCTGGCCCACCTCTTTGCGCCAGGCCTTGACACCTTGCGCAATGTGCGGGCGTCAGCCAACGTAGATGCCCGCCGAGGTACTTCTTATCTGCTGGTCGAAGCCCCGCTTATACGATTTGGTAGTACGGAATTGCGCGACCCAAGCTTGCGCTGGAACAGTGACGGTGACTCGGCCTGGCTTAACCTCCGGCTTCCTGACAACCGGGCAGGCAAAAAAAGCAGGTTCCCATCCATAACACTTGGCGGGCCTTTGGTCGGCGATATTTTCCACCTTAAATTAGAGGCAAAAGACGAGACCCCCAACAGTATTGTCGAAAGCATTTATCTCAACGGCGACCTTTCTGTGGCTGATTCGTTGTGGCAAATCACGTTCAATGCCTCAAAAATCAAACTTTTCAGTCAGGAATGGTTCATTGAAGAGGACAACTATATCCGGTTTGGCTCCAATTACCTCGAAACCAAACAGTTGGAACTGTCTAACGGGATTAAGCGGATAGCCCTCGAAAGCAAGAACAATGGACGGGGGCTTCGATTTGGGCTTACCAATTTCGACCTCAGCGAGGCCAACCGATTCTTAAACCCGGATCAAATCAGACTTCGCGGAAAGGCGTATGATTTTGAGGTCAGCATCCGCGACGTGTTCCTGATGCAAGGCATTGAAATAGGGTTCTTGTCCGACAACATGTTCGTGAACGACAAGCCGTACGGCGAGTTGTTGAGCAACTTTGAACTGCCGGACCTCTCCAAACCCTTGACGGGAAAAATCTTTTTGTTTGACAAAGCCACCAAAAGCAAACGGCTTCGCATAGCAGGTGGATACCTGTTTGACAATGAGGAAGATACATCTGAAAAACCGGTGGAAGGAATGGAGGGCGTGGTGCTCCGCCCCGGCGAGTTCATCGCCGAAGTCTCGGCGGACAGTTTTCCCTTCGAGGTCATTGAGACCATTGTGCCAGAAATATCCAAGACGGCGGGGCTTTTTGGGGCCAAGATCTTGGCGAAAGGAGATATTGGCCACCCTACAGTGGAGGGTTCCTTGTTGGTTAATCAAGGACAATTCCAAATTGACTACCTTAAAACCCTTTTCCATATTAAAAATCAGCCGATTACCTTTTCGAAAAACAAGATTTCTGCCGAAGGCGATACCATATACGACGCGACGCATCAGCATTTTGCGTTGGTGTACGGAGGCCTCGAACATGAATATTTCGACAAGTGGCGGGTGAATTGCCGGGTTGAGTCAAAGGATCAAAACTTCCTGGTAATGAACACTTCTGCAAGCGACAGCGACCTTTATTATGGCCGGGCAGAGGGGAGCTTTGTGGCTGATTTTGGGGGCTCGTTCGCTCGAACCAACATATCCATTGAAGCCACCACAGGTGCCGGTACGCGGCTTTTTATCCCGCTTTCTTCCACGGCAGATGCCAAGGAAACCCAGTTTATCAATTTTGACAAAAACAAGCCCAAGACTGAATCAAGAAAGGACAAAAGCTTTGTCATCAGCGAGCTCAAAGGCTTGAATTTTGAGATGGACCTGTCGGTGACAGACCAGGCGGAGATCCAGCTCATATTCGACGAGCAAACGGGCGATATCATCAAAGGCCGTGGCGATGGCAATATTCGCCTGGGCATCAACCGGGAGGGCGAATTCACGATGTACGGCGGTTACCAGATCGTGCGCGGCGAGTACCTTTTCACGCTCCTCAATTTTGTGAACAAACCCTTCGTGGTCACCAAGGGCGGTACGATCAACTGGTATGGCGATCCCTACGGCGCTCGGATAAACCTGGATGCGACGTATGAGGTAAATACCTCCGTATACAACTTCATCAAGGAAGAACTGGAATTGCTGCGTACCTCACGCCCGCGCTTGCTCGAAGAAGCCGCGAAGGCAACCCGTGTTACGGTCAACATGAATTTGGCGGGCGATCTTTTGAAACCCAACATCACCTTTGGGTTGAATTTCCCCAATATCACGAGTGAACTTAAATCGATGACAGACACCAAGTTGCGCTTGTTGCGACAAGATCAGGCCGAGCTTTCGCGGCAGGTGTTTGGCCTCGTAGTGATCGGTTCGTTTTTACCGCCTGCCAGCGGGGGCTTTATCCAGAATTCCGATTATGTGGCGACGGCGTTCAATACCCTGACGCAAATGATCAGCAATCAGTTCTCCAATTACCTGGCGGGGCTGGCTTCGGAATGGTTTGGTGGGGCCGTATCGAGTCTTGATTTTGATATTGTGTATAGTGAATATCAGAACGACGTGCTCTCAGACCGCGGGCGAGAGGTAAACGTGCGGCTCAGCAGCGGCTTTATCAATGATCGAGTGACAGTGCAGGTCGGTTCACAATTTGGTATCGGGGGTTCGGGTGTTACCACTTCCGATGGCTTCTTGGGCGAGGACGTGACCGTGCAAATTGCGCTCACCGAAAACCGCCAATGGCGGATGAAAGTGTACCAGCGCACCGAGCCCGATATTTCCGGCCAACGCGGCCTACGCTTTGGTCTCGGCCTCAGTTTTCAAAAGGATTACGACACTTTTGAAGACATGTGGAAGAGTTTCGGGCGGGCTTTTTCGAGAAGAAAGAAGCACTAAATTTCTATCCCTTTTTCTCAGCATACCCAAAGATCCCGGATGGAATCACTTCATCACCCATCACTTCATCACCCATCACTTCATCACTTCATCACTTCATCACTTCATCACTTCATCACTTGACCCAGTCCCATTTCCTCCGCCGCGCCAATACCTCTTGGAAAATGCGCCTGTTCCTGCTCTTGAAACTCCCTTCTGCGTGGTTCATGGGCATCCGCGTCCGTTCTTGTGATTTGGAAAAGTGTGTGGTTGAATTGCCCTACGGCTGGCGTTCGCAAAACCCTTTTCACTCCACTTATTTTGCCGCGCAATGCGCCGCCGGCGAACTTTCCACCGGCCTAATGGCGATGGCACATTTGCAAGAAAAACCGCCGATTTCGATGCTCGTGTCGCATATTCAGGCAGATTTCTCCAAAAAAGCCTCCGAAACATTGACTTTTACCTGTAATGATGGCCCTTCTTTCCAATCTACGATCCAAAAGGCCCTTGAAACGGGTGAGGCCCAAACTTTTCAAGCAGAGTCTATTGGCACTTTACCGGATGGCCACGAAGCAGCAAGGGTTCGGGTTACATGGTCTTTTAGAATGAAGTGATGAAGTGATGGGGTGATGAAGTGATGAAGTGATGGGGTGATGAAGTGATTAGACCAAATCAAAGTTTCTACATTGCCATCGAATTACTGCATTACCGCGAATCAAATCACTTCATCACTTCATCACTTCATCCCTTCATAAATATGGCTTCTCTTTTTGGTCACATAGCAGCCTCCACCGCCATCGGCTACGCTTTTTTCCCAAAACAAGTGCGACCGCTCACGCTGGTGGTGGCAGGCTTTTGCGCCTTTGCGCCTGACCTAGATGTGCTGTCGTTCCGTTTCGGTATTCCCTACGCCCGTGAGGGGGGGCATCGCGGTTGGACGCATTCGCGGATGTTTGCGCTGGTGGCGGGTGGGTTGATTGGTTGGCTTTGTACCGT
>JANMME010000633.1:0-3908 GCA_031373015.1 Saprospiraceae bacterium | reverse complement strand
TTTATCGAGATGAAAGAGAAGGCAAATGATATCGAGGAATCGTTCACGCTTTTTAGATGGTATTTTTTCGAACATTTTCATGACCTTTTTCCTGAAGGTTTTCATCAGAAATTTCCAACTATTGAGAATACGTTCTTGCAGGCCATCATCAATTTTTATATCGATTTCCGTCAGAGTCAACCATAGATTTTGCCCCATGCTCTACATCGTCCCAACGCCCATTGGCAATCTCGTAGTCATCACCTTGCGCGCCATCCGAGTGCTGAAAGAAGTGTCTGTCGTGCTGGCGGAGGACACCCGTACAAGTAAAAGGCTGCTGGACCATTATGAAATAAAAACCCATCTCCGGGCTTTCCACGCGCACAACGAACACGCGAAAGTGGAGAATGTAGTGGACGAATTGGCTTCGGGCGTGACCATGGCCCTGATTTCCGATGCGGGCACTCCCGGTATTTCAGACCCCGGTTTTTTGCTGGCACGCGCCTGCCAGCGCCGAGGCATTCGGGTGGAATGTTTGCCGGGCGCAACCGCTTTTGTTCCCGCCCTCGTGGCCAGTGGCCTGCCTTGCGATACCTTTCATTTCGAGGGGTTTCTGCCCCACAAAAAAGGCCGCCAAACACGGTTGAAATATCTGGCTGCCTTGCCGCATACATTCGTGCTGTACGAATCGCCATTCAGGCTGGTAAAATGTCTGGAAGAGCTCATTGTGCATTGTGGCGCAGAGCGGCAAGCCTGTGTGGCGCGGGAACTCAGCAAAAAATTTGAAGAGGTAAAAACGGCTCCGCTCTCAGAATTACTCGTACATTTTACCTCAAAAGAGGTGAAAGGGGAGATTGTGGTGGTGGTGAGCGGGAGTGAGAAGTAGCCGTTTTACCCGCCATAGTTTCTTTATCCGCCGAAGCCATGGCGAAGGAGGAAACGAAGGCGGGTGGCAGCCGCGTATGGCACAAAAAACAACCCCGACTGGTTAAGGGTCGGGGTTTGGGGCGTTTCCAATTTGGGTTTGAGGTATTTTCGATTTGGCGTTGGGGCGGTTTGAAGGGGAGGCGCAATAGGGTCTTGTGGCTTTGGTTTTGCTCCCAGTCCGCTCTGCTTGCCCAAAATGAGCAAGCAGAGCTGGGAGGTTTTGGAATCTATCAGCCGCCGATGGCTTATGGTTGAGGTGATACAGGGCGTTTTGAAACACTTTCGATTTATTATCCGCCAGATTGTCCGCAGTTAATGCCTTGCCGCACTTCCACAACATAGCTGCTATGGCACTGAATGATAATTTTTTGGGTTGTGACAGGTCCTACTTCTTTCTGTGCTTTTATAGAGAAGTGCATTCCACTTGCAGCATCGTTGAAACTCAGGAGTCGGTCTGCATCTGACAAACAAAAATTGGGTGTATTCGTCAAACAGGTCATGGCGGGCACCTCGTTGCCGAGGAAGTATGAAACGTTATCCGGGCCTGTGGTTCGCATGATGAAAGTAACAGTCTGCGCTACGGATCCGCCAGATGCGGGCTTAGTAACACTAACCATCCGTACATCTGGGATAGTTAAAGTACCTGCCCAAGTCAAGTTGCGTAGACCAAGGCAACTTCCTGGGCTTACTGCCACAGGTGTTACATTTTGGAAACATTCGCATGATACTTCACTGATAGCGTTATTTTTGCCACTCAGCATAGGCACGTCAACACCTACAATTATACCACTTGGACCAAGAATAACACCATCCTTGGCAAAGGAAATATCGTTCCCGGACTTGAAGTATTCGAAATCTGCTCTGTAAGACATGCCCGGCAGCCTCTGAATGGCGAACTTAAGAGTAGAGGACAGCGCCACTTTTTGAGGGGTGCTGTAAACCACCGAGTCATTACTATCTGTTACTCGGAGTTTTACATCACTCGCACCTATGGTGCCATCGGGGATTATCTCAATTTGATCCGGGAGGATTGTAACAGTGGGCACCGGGACTGTTGCGGAAGTAGATGGCTGACAGTACTTAAAAATTAAGGCCAGGCCTAATGCAGCCAACGCGATAAGAATCAGGCGGAAGTTTTTTGACTCTAACATGAGATAGAAAAGGTGTGTGAATGTTGTCAAAGTTTTGCTTTGCGACTTTGATGATGCAAAGGTTCGTCCATTATATTAATTATGGTAGTAAGATTTTTTTTGAGATTTGTGGCCATATACGGGGAGAGGCGATTTCATGCTGTGGCCTTTAAAATAAGCAACAAAAAAGTGTGTATCTAGCGCGTAAAAATTATGGCAAATAAAGGTAACCGTGATTATGCCCGACTGCTTTCACTGCTTAGTGCAGATGAACAGCAGAGGCTCTTCATCTTCCTTTCCTCACCTTACTGCACGGGGAAACCCGCTGATAATGAATGTCTTCGGTTTGTAAAAGCTGGTCTTGAAAAATCTGGAGAGGAGGATGGCGCTGCTGAGTCCATCTTTGCAAAAGTTTATCCAGAGAAGGCTTTTTCTGATAATATCTTCAACGAACTTGCCAGAAAAACAAAGCATCAGATTGAGCAGTTCCTCATTGCCGAAACAAAGGGCCTTGCCGAACAAGAGCAGGATTCTCTTATGTTATTGAGATTTTTTCGCAAACGCGATATGTTGAACGACTTCGATTCGACAATCAAGAAATTGGAATCTTCGAAAGAAAATAAGGTCGCTCTGTCGGACGAGGCATATCTAATCAATTATCTTATTGAATTCGAAAAATCTCAATTCCAAAGCCTCCATAACCAAAAAAAAGATGATCTCAACTTGCAAAAAACCATTGCTGCGCTTGACGAATTTTACTACTCGCAACGGATGCTGGTGACTTGTGCGCTGCTTATCCAGAACCACCTTGCCCCTTTCCCCTCTCAGATAGATGTTCTCTTGCCTTTTGACTTCGCTTCAGCAAATGCGGCATTTTTCAAAAAAGGCTTTGGGAAATTATTGCGCCAGGCTTACACCCTTCTAAAAGGCAAAATAGAGGAAACTGCTTACCTGTTTGATGAGTTCTATACGACATTAATCAAAGAGTCCCCCTCCTTACACAAAGAGCACTTTGATACATTTGAACGCTATGCTTTACATTACTGTGCCCGCCAGCTCAATATAGGCAATGAACAATTTGCCAAACAGCTTTTTCAATTGCAAAAACACAGGGTGGAGGCAGGCCGGGTTTACATTGAAAATAGCAACACTATCCTCAAAGACGAATTCCAAAGCATAGTGGCGGTTGCCTTGCGTCTTGGTGAAGTCGAATGGGCGGGGCAATTTATCACGGCGCACCAAAAAAGGATTGGTGGCACCAGATATCCTAGCGATTGTTATCGATACAACCTTGCCAATTACTACTTCCATCAAAAGGATTACCGTGCAGCAAAACGCTATCTGCTGCAAAATACCTATGAAGACAAACAGTACAAGTTGTCTTCAAGAATCCTAACGATCAAAGTTTTGTATGAGATAAACGATATAGAATTGGATGCTGCCCTCGATGCAGCAAAATCTTACTTATCAGAAAAAAAAAATAAAAACGTAGCGGAAAGTAAACCTGAAGCCAAAACCCAAAAGCCGGGCAAACAAAAGATAAAGGGGCAAACTACTGATATCCCGAAAGACAAATGGGAGATGTGCAATAACTTTGTCAAGGCCATGTTTCGGCTATCAAGGGTCACCCCGCTAACAGAGGTTGCGCTTGTGGAGAAAATCCTTATAGATGTCGAACATACCGATCTCATCGCCGACCGTGCCTGGCTGATCGAAAAACTGGAGGAGATATTGAAAAAGATAGGAAAATAGGGGTAAAACACTCAACGCCAAACCGCCGTGCTCCCCTCCGCCCCAAACTGCACCTCCAGCAAATGCGGGAAAAAATCCTTCAAACTGTCAATGTGCGAGACGATGTAAATCTGCCGGAAC
>JANMME010000630.1:0-2995 GCA_031373015.1 Saprospiraceae bacterium | reverse complement strand
GGCATGCTACCAGTTTGGCGAAGCCAAACGCGTAGCATGCCGCCCCACCCAAGAAAAAAACTCCCCTAGCTGAGGCCTAGTTTTTTCGTAGAAATTCCTCCGCCAGGTTGAAAAAGTTGACCGCGCCCTTACTTGTCACGTCGTATAATGCCACGGGCGTGTGCGACATAGGCGCTTCGGCCACGCGGCTGTTGCGGTGGATGATGGTCTCGAAAACATAGTCGGTGGCGCTGTTGCGCACCTCTTCCACGATAGCATTGGCGAGTCGGAGACGGCCATCGTACATGGAGATCAAGAGACCTTCTACTTGTAGGTTAGGGTTGAAGCCCTGCCGGATGAGGTCAATCGTGTTTTTCAGTTTTGCCAGGCCCTCGAAGGAGAACATTTCGCATTGAACAGGGATGAGCACTGTGTCGGCAGCCACCAGCGCATTCACAGTGATGAGGCCGAGCGAAGGCAGGCAGTCAATGAAAATGTAATCATAGTCATTGCGGAGTTCACCAACGACACCGCGCAGCACATACTCACGGTTGGGAATGTTCACCAACTCGATTTCAGCACCTACAAGGTCTATATTGGAGGGCAGGAGATAGAGGTTTGGTGTTTCCGTTTGGACGATGGCTTCCCGAGGGTCAACGCCGTGCACGAGGCAATCGTAGAGGCTGACCGTGTCGGCGGTATCCACCTGCCCTACGCCAGAGGAGGCATTTGCTTGTGGATCGGCATCAATAAGCAGCACTTTTTTCTCCAGAATGGCGAGCGAAGCGGCGAGGTTGATGGCGGTAGTGGTTTTGCCCACGCCTCCCTTTTGGTTGGCAATGGTGATGACTTTGCCCATGTCTTTTAGCATGATGTTTCGAGCGTTTGAAGCCGCACCTTGTGGTACAACCTGCGCAAAGGTATGCTAGCGTGAAACGCTGCGTGGAACAATGGGCCGAGAAGTTATCCAAGTTTTTTCCACAGGTTGCCAACAGTGGGGGAGGCGTGGTTGGTTTTCCTGCGATGCCACAAATTGGAGAAGTATTTCATCCGCCAAGAAATTACCCATTCCTCTGATAATCACATTATTCTACCTTTGCCACTTACAATTACAACACATGACTCCTGCTGAGCAATTGCTGAATGAGGTAGAAGCGCATATTGAAGTGTTTTTTGCGCAAAATATCTCCTCTGAATACGTTTTCCACGACTTAGGGCACACCTTACAAACGGTGGCGGCTACCAAGACCATTGGCGAAGGCTTTCGCCTTAGTGAAGCGGATATGCTGACCGTCCTGCTTGCTACTTGGTTTCACGATACCGGTTATGCACAAGGCCCGGCTGACCATGAAGAACGCAGCTGTGCCAATGCCGCCCAGTTTTTGAAGGATAAAATCCCGGACGAACAGATAAGCGAGGTATTGACTTGTATTCGTGCCACGAAAGTGCCTCAAAAGCCCGAAACTTTGCTTTCTCATATCATTTGTGATGCCGATCTAAGCCATCTCGGGATGAAAATATATTGGGATCGTACCAGCCGCCTTCGCCAGGAATTGGTGACGACCCGCGGCAAGGTGATGAGCGATCAGGATTGGGTGGATTTTGAGATCAATTTCATGCTCACCCACGAGTACCATACCGCAGTGGCACAGGAACTCTTCAACAAACGCAAAGCGAAACACATTCAGCAACTCCTCAAACAAAAGCGTCGCCTTAGCCCCGATGTGGCGCCTACGGTAGAAGAAATTGCGATTTTAGAAGAATCCGAAAAAAGCGGCAACCTAAAAAAAGTGTTGAAAGAAACAGAGAGCGAAATAAAAGCCTCTCGTATGGGGCGCGGCGTAGAAACCATGTACCGTACGACCTACCGGACGCATACCAACCTCAGTTCGCTGGCAGATAGCAAAGCCAACCAGATGATCACGCTCAATGCCATTGTGATTTCTATACTGGCTTCCAGCCTGCTGCCTCAGTTGCAATCGCACAAAGAATTGGCCATCCCGACTATTTTGTTGCTGCTCACCTGTCTCACTTCGATGGTGTTTGCGACCTTGTCTACCCGCCCCAAGGTGACCGAAGGCAGAGTGACACGAGAGGATATCAAACAACGAAAAGCCAACTTGTTGTTTTTTGGAAATTTCTACAATATGTCCCTCGATGACTTCCAGTGGGGGGTGAACGAGATGCTCATAGATTCAGACTTCCTATACAGCTCTATGAGCCGCGACCTTTATTACCTTGGCATCGTGCTGGCCAAGAAATACCGCTACCTGAGCCTTTGCTATAATATTTTTATGTACGGAATCATCATTTCGGTTCTTGGTTTCGTTCTAGCATTTGTAACGCAGCATAATTTCGACCCATCTATATTCCAAAAGGCGAATTAAACCTCCTTTTAAAAGGGTTTATTATTCATTTGTTCAACGCTCATCATTCCATTTTGGCTGGTTCTATCGTCATCATCCCGACCTACAACGAAAAAGAAAATGTGGAAGCCATCGTGCGGGCTGCACTGTCGCAATCCGATGATTTCCACGTCCTTATCGTGGACGACGGCTCGCCCGACGGCACGGGGCAGATCGTGCGCGATTTGCAAGCCAGCGAATTTGCCGGTCGGCTGCACCTGCTCGAGCGCAGTGGTAAACTGGGCCTGGGTACCGCCTACATAGCCGGCTTCCGTTGGGGGCTGGAGCGCGACTACGAATACTTTTTTGAAATGGACGCGGACTTCTCGCATAATCCCGAAGACCTGCCGCGCCTCCTTGCCAAATGCCGCGATGAAGGGGCCGACGTGGCCGTGGGCTCGCGCTATTGCCGGGGCGGGAAAGTAGTCAACTGGCCGCTCGACCGCATTATCCTCTCTCGCGGTGCCTCGCTCTATACCAGCCTGATCCTCTGGATGCCCGTGGCCGACCCTACAGCAGGTTTTATCTGCTACCGCCGCAAAGTGCTGGAAGCCATGGATTTGAGCAAGATCAAATTCATCGGCTACGCTTTTCAGATCGAGATGAAATAC
>JANMME010000626.1:0-2335 GCA_031373015.1 Saprospiraceae bacterium | reverse complement strand
GTTCTCCTGTTTTGCGGTTTTGCGGTTTATTTATTATTCAAAATGAGATTTTCTATTCCCTCCTGAGCGACACCGGCATCGTATCATCGTAATCTCCTGTAAGCACGGGCGTTTGCACTCCCGCCGTGTAGTCGCGCACCTTGGCATACACATAATGGTAGAGTTCTTTGATGTTCACGATATAGTCGCCGTTAGAATCAGCAGCGCCTTTCATGCCGCGCAACACAAAATAGGTGAATACTCCTTGGCGCAGTCCGTGATCTTCGAGCGAAAGTTCTTCGGGCTTGGACGACATCAGCAAAGCAATACCGCCATCGGCTTCTTCAAACGCCTGATAAAAACGCTGAAGCGACACCGGAGCAGGGCCTTTGGCGGCCAAGGGGCCACTGTAATCGAGCGTACCACTGTGGCAAGCGTCGGCAATGCAGAGTTTGTGCTTGGCCTTGCTTTGCTTTAAAATCTGGCGGATTTCCTCGTGGCGTAGCTTGTTGTTGTAGCCGTCAAAATCCACCGGCAAGAAACAGCCTTCAAGTCCGTGACCACTAAAATAAAACAACACCACGTCGTTTTCATCGGCTTTCAAAAACAAGTTGCGCATGCTTTTGAGAATGTTTTCGCGGGTTGCCGCTTCGTCTACGAGAATATCAATCTGCTCGTCGGGCAAGGCCCCACCCTCCGGACTTTTGAGATGCGAATAAAAACGGAAAGCGTCGTCGTCGGTAAATTTGAGCGAGGGCATGGCCGTATATTTGCCGACGCCGACTACCACCGCCCAGATTTTTACGCCTTTGTTTTGATCTGTTCGCACAGGTTCGCTGGGCACAGCCTCGTCGGAGTCGAGCTCTTTGATCGGAGAGCCATTTACCCATACGGCCCCATACACACGACCGGTTGCAAAATACATCACTCCTTCACCATAAGGCGCGTTGTTGGCCCACTCGCCTTCATAGCGGTCGCCATTGGCGTAGTAGCACACACCACGGCCATTGGGATAACCGTCTTTAAATTCCCCCGTCCAGCGTGAACCATCGGGGTAGTCATAGTAACCTTGTCCGCTCCGACAATAAGAAGTGCCACAGTTGCGGAGGCCAGCCACGTCGGGTTTGGCCGGGTTTGGCTTGGTGGTACTAGTTGGCTTTGCCGCAGGAGGCTTGTTGGCTGGTGGTTTGCTACCCGTGTTAGAAGCCGTAGATGTTTCGCGACGGTTGGGCGCGCCAGCTGGTTTGTCCACCAACTTGCCTTGGCTCCAGGTGCCACTTTTTTGCTCGCCGTCAGTGCTGACGAGCGTCCCCGTACCCTGTTTTTTACTTTTTTTCCAACCGCCAGCGTAATAAGCGCCGTCGGCGTAGCGCATGGTGCCTTGACCGTCGAACTCACCGTTCACGAAGTCGCCTTCGTAGCGCTCCTTGGTCTTGAAATAGTACTTCCCTTTACCATTGGGATAATCTTTGGACCACTGGCCGACGTACTTGTCCCCATTGATGTAGGTGATGGTGCCCCCATCGCCTTGTTTTTTGCCGTAAGCGAACGGCCCTTCATACACACTCCCATCGGAGTAGGTCATTTTGCCCTTCCCGTGGCGGAGGGAGTTTTGGAATTGACCAGTGTACTTGGAATTGGCAGCGTAGCGGTAAGTGCCGATGCCATTTTGACAATTGCCGCTAATGCATTGGGCAGCAATTTGGTTTGTGTTGGCAGCCAGCAAAATAGCCAGCGCAGATAGGCGGAAAAAGAGATTAAGCCCCTTCATGTTTAACGGATTTTGAATTTTTGTGCAAAAGTGCGAGTAAACGAAGGGTGCAAGCAAAGTGTGGGTCAGAATTGATTAAACACGCCCCAGGGGGCGGGTTCAAACGTCGGTGAAATGTTTTTGTGAATGTAAATTACCGAGGCGGATTAAAAACGACGCAAGAACAATTTAGCAGACCTAATATTGTGCCAGTCGTATTTCTCTTCATTCAAATTTGTACTTTTGCGCACCCATTTCTGGGGTCAATATCATGATTTTCAATTACTTGTAAAATTTTTAAATCCATGTTAAAAAGTCTCTTACTCGGTTTTTGTGCAGCCGTACTCTTCACTGCCTGCGCTCAAAAATCCTCAACACCTGGTACCGCGAACACCGCCAAGGACGGAAAACACTTCGGCGCTACCATTACGGCCGATAAGGCCATACCATACGATATGGTGATGGCAAAGATGGCCAAGACAGACTCTATGGCCATGAAAGTGACGGGCAAAGTGAAGGAAGTATGCCAGAAAAAAGGCTGCTGGATGACCCTTGTGTCCGACCAGCCTGGCTACCCGGAAATGCGCGTAACGTTCAAAGACTACG
>JANMME010000069.1:0-3203 GCA_031373015.1 Saprospiraceae bacterium | reverse complement strand
GATGGGCCACGGATGACACTGATAAGACACGGATTATTTCCTTCCAAATCCCATGTATCCGTGTCTTATCCGTGCAATCCGTGGCCAATCACGCCGCCAAGGCTTTTTTTTTAGAAAACTTTGCTGTTTTGGGTTGAGGGGTTTTACATTTGCAGCCCAATTGAAAAATTGGCTATTTCAATAGTAACGAGCCCGCCTACGCCAAGGCTACGGCGGGAAACCTCCTTCGCCTTTATCCGTCGAGTCTTGACAGGCGGAAAGGCTACGGTGGTTAAAAGGGGGATTAGCTCAGCTGGTAGAGCGCTTGCATGGCATGCAAGAGGTCATCGGTTCGAATCCGTTATCCTCCACGAAGCCTCATCTTGAAAAAGGTGGGGCTTTTTTGTTTTCAACCTTTTTGCATTGAGCCCGCCTTCGCCAAAGGCTACGGCGGGTAAACTGGCAGAGCGTCCCGAATGGATTCGGGAAGGTCATCGGTTCGAATCCGTTATCCTCCACAAAGCCTCATCTTGAAAAAGGTGGGGCTTTTTTGTTGGGATATATCTGAAGTGCAAGGCATTATCCTCTTCCATGCCAACCTTACCCCTTCTTCTACGTCAAAGGCCCTGCTATACCCTTTACTTAACCCAAGTTTCGTAGGTAGTCCCCAACTTTCGGCCCTCCAATTATCGTGTATGCCCCGTCCCATTCTCCGAGTGTCATCCTGAGCGATTAGCGAAGGATGACACTCGGGGTAAGGGTTGCAGTTGCCGGTAGGCAGACATTTGGTTTCGAATCTGGAGTGTAAAAAAGTTGGGGACTACCTACGAAACTTGGGTTAAGGCTTCACCTTCAGATCTTTGGCTTTTTCCAGGAGCCAGCGCCACTCGGCGGCTTGTTTCTTTTCTTGGATGCGTTTGACCAAACGGTCGGATCGTTTTGCGTCACCGAGGATAGAAGTACTTATTTGAGTTAGCAGGTTGGCAAAGTCCACATGACTTTGTTTATGTGTTTCGGAGAGCAGCTTTGGGGAGGTTCGGCTCAAAAACACTTTAAAAGCCTCTAGTTTAAAGGAGAGCAAATCGGATTTCATTTCGTAATAGGCTTTAATTTCTAGCCGTTTCCCTATAAGAAGGTAATCAACAAAAGGCGAGGTGGCAGGAATGTTGTCCAAGCATTCTGAGAAGCGGCCCATTCCAAATAAATAGTTCGCCAAATTCAGTCGGTAGATATCTTGGCTTTCATTTTCGCCGATGAGTTCATGCTTGTATTGCTCAATAAACTCAATTGCCCAGTCAAAATCTTTCACCCTCACGGCATTGCTCGAAACAGCCCAATACCTACTGGGATGGAGTTTTCCTTCGTAATGTAGGTATCCTCTTTGAAGATTGTCTTTGAAAAGCTCGTGAAGGGTGAATTCAATCTCTACTTTCTCTACATCCCCAGATAAGGCTAGTGAACATAGATTTCTTAAGTAGGTGAAGAATTCTTGTAGACTCTCCTGATCTAAATTTTGTTCATGGTTTCGGAGTAATTGAAAAAGCGACTTAATATCCTCCAGCTCAGGTCGGTCTTTTTTTAGCAAATTGAATATAAGATGATTGGCCCTAAGTGCTGGCGATTCTGATAAATATTTCTCTGGAATGATGCTCTCATTAAGAACGAATCTCATGGTCTCCGAGACTTCGATTTTGGCGGCTTTCTGCTGTAAAAGGAACCGATTGAGCAGTGCCAAGCGATTGAGATGACCATGTAATTCTAAGGCGTCCAATACTTTGGGGATGTTTAGGTCACCTTTCACTTGGTTATGGAAACATTCTTCCAAATGTATAGCCGATTCTAAAAGGAACTGCTGGTGAAAGTAATCAGCGTTTTTCCAAGGATTGTCCGCTTGCATTTTCTGTAGCCGTGTCAATAAATGCTGGTATCGAACATCCAGGCCTTTTGCGCGTATGAGGTGGTTCGGTTTTGCCGGACAAATTACTAAGAGAGTATTGGTTGATTTTCAATGGTTTTTGAGGCGTTCTTTTTTTCGAAGTTTTCTGGTGATTGGTAGCCCAAAGCCGAATGCCGTCGTTTCCGATTGTAGTACACCTCGATGTATTCAAAGATTTTTGACCGCGCTTCGTTTAGGTTTTCAAATGGCACGCCCTGCACCAATTCTGCTTTAAATCTGGAAAATACCGATTCTGCGAAAGCGTTGTCATAGTGATTTTCCACACGGGTCATGCTTTGTAAGAACTTGTGGTCAGCCAACATTTGGCGAAAATCTATGTCCATATACTGGCCGCCCCCGTCTGTGTGAATTATTAAACCAGGCTTGGGCTGACGTCGCATAATGGCTTTCTTAAGGCTGTCCAAAGCTATCGATGCCTCCAAAGATTCACTGACTTTCCATCCGGCGATCAAGCGGCTGAACAGGTCCATCCAAGTGGCCAGATAAGTCCACGAACCGTCGGCCATCGGCAGATAGGTGATGTCGCCAACCCATACTTTGTCAACCTGGCCTACTTCGTCCATTTCCAGCAGCAGGTTGGGGCTTCGAAGCAAATTAGGGTTTGTTTGGGTCGTTTTAGGCACAAAAGACCTAGGTTGAATCGCTTTTAGCCCTTGCTCTTTCATCCTTTGGCGGATTTGGTAGCGGCCCGCATGCAGGCCCAAATCCTTCAGTTCGGCCTCAATACGCCGCGAACCATAACGTCGTTTGTTCTCCTCAAATACTGCCTTCACCTGCTGGTCAACCTTTGATTTTTCTGCTTTGAACACATGGGTTTTACCTTGTTGCCAGTCGTAAAACGAACTGCGGCTCACCTCAAAAAGTTCGCACATTGCCGACACCGGAAATTCTGAGGAATGGTCCAAAATGAAAGCATATTTCTCAGTCACGTCGTCCGGCTGAAAATGGACAAGGCTTTTTTTAAAATATCCCGCTCCATTTCCAGTTGCTTGATGTAGCGCCGCATGCCCTCCATTTCCCCATCGCTCCCTGATGGCGCATGCGATGCCCCTGCTGCTGACTTCCACTTGTAAAGAAGGGTTTCATTAATCCCCAGCGAACGGGCCACGTCAGCAGCAGAACGCCCCCCTCCAATCATCTGAAGCGCCGAGGATTTGAATTCTTCGTCGTATTTCCGACGCCCTTGTTTCTCGAATAGTGTCGTTGTCTTTTTCATTGTTGCACAAAATTAAGAGAATTTTATGTCCGATAAAATTAGACCATCTCA
>JANMME010000061.1:0-3230 GCA_031373015.1 Saprospiraceae bacterium | reverse complement strand
TTTCGTCTGGCAAATGTGGGCGCGGGTGGCTTTCTGCGGGCGCGAGATGGAGATTTACAAGAAGGGAGATGTGACGGTAGTGCGGTAATCCATGTTTCGGTAAAGCATTTCCTTACCTTAGCATCGCTCAGTTGAATGGATCGCCCTTAGTTAACAGTTTAATAAAAGACACCTACACCACTTCTGCTTATGAAAAACTATTACTCCCGCCATTGGGCCCTCATAGCTTTCGTCCTTTTTTGTTCGCTTAAAATTGCGGCACAAAACCTAATACTCAGCACCACACAAGTTGATATCCCTTGTGCTGGGAATCAGAACAACAACTACGGGTCTATAAATTTGACTGTGTCGGGCGGTGTCTCTCCTTATACTTATGATTGGTCGGGGGTTTCAGGCACGAACAACCCGCAAGACCTTGTACAATTAACGAATGGAGGCACATACTGTGTGACCGTGACAGATGCCACTGGGAAAACAGCAACCACTTGTGTTACGCTCAATAAACCTGCTTGTCGGGTAACCGTGAATGAACTGCCGCCTTTGGTTTCTACGGGTGGTCAAGCCGTGACCATCGCCCCTGAGGTGTTGGGGGGCACACCACCTTATGTGCAATACAGTTGGAGCAATGGTACAAACGGACCACAGACTACTGTAAACCCATCAATTAATACAACTTACACGGTTGTTGTTACAGATGCCAATGGGTGTACAGGCTCAAGGTCTTTTCCTGTAGAAGTAGTGGGCAATAACCCTGCGCTGGCATTTGATTTTTACAATTCGGGCTGCGGACTGAGCGGTTTCCATTCGGCGACCGTTTATACCTACAACCTGCCGCCGGGCAACTACACCTATACCGTTGTACCCAACGGATCCGGGAACATCTCAACGGGCGTTTTTTCGGGCAATACTTTCGATATCCACAATATTTGTACACAAGGTTGTGTATTCACCGTTACGGTCTCCAATGGATCAGGTCTTAGTGTTTCGAGGTCGTTTGGGGACCCCACTTCCTGGTATGGACAATATATTATTAACTCTCTAAAAATCACTTCAGAAAACCCTGGGCTTTGCCCACCCACCACGGTAAGCGCTTACGAAAAAGTTTGCCCCAACACTACCGTCACCTACCATGCAGGGCCTTATGCCCCATTGTGCGATGGCACGGTGCTCAGCAATTTTAATTGGACCATTACAGGCTCAGTGGTGAGTTATTTTTTTAATGCCGACAAGAGCGAGGCCACCATTACATGGGGTAGTTCAGGAGCGGGTAAAATTTCTGTCGAAAGTCAGGGACAGGGTTGTTGGGGAGGTGAATACAACGTAGAAATCGTAAAAGTGCCGGAGGCCAAAATGGCTGTCAAGCCTGCGCTTGCAATGGCCGATTCGACTTTGAAAGTATGCCGAGGCCAGACCGTGTGGTTTGAAAGTCAAAGCGAAAACGCGGAACTATTCGAGTGGCAATTCGGCGACGATGCCTCCAACAGTACTGCTGAAAATGCCACGCATACGTTCAATCAGCCCGGCATTTTTTCTGTTGCCCTGATCGCTAGAAGTCTTTGCTATTGCGCCGACACCACTTTCCTCACGGTGGAAGTGCTGCCCGAATCTGCGCCTACATTAGACTGTGTTGGGGCTGTTTGTCCCGGAGAATCCGTCACTTACACTACTCAATCAGATTGTGGGAATTTTATTTGGAGTGTTTCGCCCAACGGCACTATTACGAACGGTGGCGGCCCTGGCGACCCTTCCATTTCAATACAATGGATGGACGGGCCCAACGGCATTGTCAATCTCGAAGGACAAAACTGCATAGGCAGCACATGTTCAGCGGCCGCTGCTATTCAAGTGCCCGTTATTTCTGATGTTGCAAAAATCAAAGGTCCTCAAGTTGCCTGCCTAAAAAGCGATTCAGAATATTCAATTGGTCCATTCGACGGAACGCATTACGAATGGACAATTAAATCGCAAAGTCCACATATCCCTTCTTTTGAAGGTCAAGGAAGTTCCAAAATTCGAGTAAAATGGTATCTCCCCTACGGTGGCATTTACAAGATCATTGTCCGATATGAAAACTGCTACTTGGGGTGCAGCGGTACGGATACATTGGAGGTTCGCGTAAGTGGGCCCTTTGTTATCAACGGCCCTTTTCAAGCGTGCAAAGGCCAACCCAATAAGTTTTATACTAACTTTGATTGTAATTGGAGTGTATATGCGCCTGATGGCTCATTGGCACAAATCCAAACAAACTCTGGTAGCATTTCCCCCACGTTTGACAACGGTACAGGGGAATACCTTGTGGTAGCTATTCCGACTCCAGTCACTCAAAGTTGGACTTGCAGCGAACGGGCCCAATGGAAAGTAAAAGTCTCCGAAACACCTGCAAAACCCATTGGCATTGATGGCCCCTCGTATTACTGCCCTGATAACGTGTTCACTTACAATGCTACTGGGGCGCTTGCCCAAGTCTTGTGGGCCAACAGCTTGAGCAGCCAACAAGATTGGGGCAACCCTTACAATGTGCTCGCCCCACACACATCAACATCTTCCTTTTGGGTAGCCGCCAAATCGCTCGCCGCAGATGGCTCCGGCTGCGCATCCGATACCATAAGAAAACTGGTAATGCCCTTGCAAGATGCTAAAATTACGGGTCAGCCAAGCCGCTGTGTCGGCACAACAGGAATTTATTTAGCCATGCCGGAAAGCCAAAGCCTGGATTATATCTGGGAAATCTTGCCAAGCAATGCCGGGTTTGTTGTCAAAGGTCAAAAAACGAGCAGCATAGAGGTTTTTTGGACATTGCCCGGTACTCATACGGTACGGCTGTCGGTATGTGGAAAAACCGCAACCCAAATGGTAAGTGTCCATCCGGCCTCTATTGTCACACCCATTTACCCAGATGGAATTTGTGAAGGACAAATGGCCTCCCTTTCTGCTAACGGCACATGGAGTGCCTATTCTTGGCAAACAGCAACCAAAGACCTTATTTCCACTGCGCCAACGGCCTTGGTTGGGGCGGGCACTTACATCCTCATCGTAACCGATGCAAAAGCTGAAGCAGTGGTTGTGACACCGGAAAGACCCGTGATAGCGTTTTTAGGATCTACTGCTCCCGCGAAATCAGCAGCCGCGACGGAAGCAGGGAAGGATGCGGTGGCACCCCCTGTGGCGCTTTCGGCGTACTTGGTGGCCAGGACACCGCGCAGACTTCCTACCCCTGCTTTCGTCGCGGC